>PEAL01000040.1 GCA_002753725.1 Deltaproteobacteria bacterium | reverse complement strand
TGTCCGGCTTGTGGTGGTGATGTGATTGAAACCCCAAAAGCCTATGGTTGTGCTAACTGGAAAGATAGTGATGGCGGATGCAAATTCAAAATTTGGAAAACAATTGCCAAAAGAGAGATTCAACCCGAAGAGGCTCGCCAGCTCATTGAAAAAGGATCCACCGATATCTTAAAAGGGTTTACATCCAAAAAGGGAAACTCTTTTGATGCGCGCTTGATTCTCCAGACAAACTCCGGGAATGTCCCTGAAGCCGGTTTTCAGTTTCAATAAAAGTTTTTTTCACCTGACAAAAATCCTTTTTGCTTCCATATTTTGGAGTCTTTTACTCAGTGCCTGCTGAGAAATCCCCAACAAATGAGATGCTATCGATTGATTACCTTTTGCACGTCGCATAGCCTCAGCAATGACCAGCCAGGATGTCTGCTTTAATGTGGGAAGAATTTTTGAAAAGGTAACCATTCCAAAGGCTGATTCTTTTAGATCAGAGAAGAGGGTATTTTTATGACAATGCCTTGATGTAGACAGTGTTCTCCTAAACACCTGGGTGGATAAAATCCCGTTTTTGTGCTGCTGTACAGCCTCAAAAATCAACTCTTTAAGTTCTCTCACATTGCCGGGAAACGGGTAGGTTTCAAGTAATGTGGCTAATTCTTTTGGCGGTGTCGGTATTTTTTTTTGGTACTGTATGGCAGCGTTTTCTATGAAATGATGGATCAATAAAGGGATATCATCAATTCGTTCTCTCAACGGTGGCACTTGAATGTGATGATGGGTTAACTGGTAAATCAAATCTTTTCGAAAACGGCCATTTTCTTCCATATTTTTTAGATCTGTATTGCCTGTCACAATGATGCGGACAGTGGACTTATATTTTTTGTCAGCGCCCAATGGAATATATTCATTATCCTTCATCAATCGCAACAGTTTATTTTGAGAAATCAAGCTTAGATGGTCAATATTTTGAATCAGCAAGCTGCCATTTTGAGCTTTTTCAACCAGTCCTTTTTGGATCCCATCAGCACTGTTCATGAAGTGAAAATGCTGGCCAAAAAGCGTTTCAGAAAACGCATAGTCATCCAGTTTTGCTGCATCAACACAGTAAATGGGACACTGACTGCGCGTGACTTCATGGGCTGCCTTTGCTAATGTGGTTTTTCCTGACCCGGATTCCCCGCTGAGAAATACAGGCCGTGACGATTGGCTGATGGATTCAATATAATTGATAATTGCCAGCATCTTTCTGTTCTGAGTGATAATATTAGAAAAGGCTTGATGATTAGAGATGGGAAGATTCAATAATTTATTTTGCAAATCTTGATTGATGCTTCTGAGTTCATGGGCTTCAATGGCATGTCGGATAACATGGATCATACGATTTTGCTCCACCGGTTTAATGATATAATCAAAAGCACCATGTTTCATGCATCGTTCGCCCTGAGGAATATCCTGGCGATCGACAATGGCTATTAAGGATAAGCGAGGATAATCTTTAATAATGCTGCGAAACAAGTCCATATTGGAATGTTCCTGGGATCGCACATGGATCAGTGCGACATTGACAGGGTGTGTTGCCAGCTGTTTAAACACAGATGGTGTTTTATGGCAAACTTCAAGATGATTGTATCCTGAAGATATTAAATTTTTCTCAATATCCCATAAACTATGGTCAGGATCATTATCCACCAAAAGAATCGGATGTAAAGGGTGTTTTGTTGGTTGCATGGCTGTTCTCCCTACAACTTTCTCATAACAGTTGATTTTTCATTTTATCATATGAACGGAATATATTCAGGCACAATGCCCTCTATTACAAAAGACACGAAAAAATGAAATTTCTTACACTTTCAATAAAAAAAAGTTGTAGAGTGTTGATAATAATTGTCCACAATATGAACATAATATCTGGCATAATATTTGCCTATACCCGTAAATGTTTTTATACAAAGCTTTTTAAGTTTAATCTTTACATTTGAAAAACACGATGGTATACATTTTGATTTCAAAAAATTGCTCGACAGTATACGAGAATAAACTTTTACCCTTGGCAATGGTGTTTTAATTTTTGTTTAGCAACGATATTTTTATTTTGTCGTTGTTCATCCTTTGAAGAGGTGAAGTATGGAAAAAGAAGAAATAGAACGTTTTCGAAGACTGCTAACCAAACAGTTGGATGAGCTTTTAAAAGAAGCGGATGAAACTGTTACTGGCATGTCAAATCAAAAAGAAAGTTTTCCGGATCCTACAGATCGAGCATCCCATGAAACAGATCGCAGTTTCATGCTTCGAATACGGGATCGAGAGAGCAAGCTGATCAAAAAGATCAAAAAAACTTTATTACGCATTGAAGAAGGCACCTTTGGCGTTTGTGATTCATGCGGCAATGATATTTCTTCCAAACGTCTTGAAGCACGCCCGGTGACCACACAATGCATTGATTGTAAAACCCAAGAAGAACAAATGGAGAAAGCGCTTGGATTATAAAGATAATATCATTGATCTTCATATTCACTCAACAGCTTCGGATGGCAGTTACTCACCTGTTGAAATCATTGAAATGGCAAAGAGGACACAATTAAAAGCTATTGCCATAACGGATCATGATACTATTGATGGTTCTCGTGAAGCTCTTCAAGCAGGAGTTCCATCGACAATCAATTTTGTTACAGGCGTAGAAATCAGTACAAGTGTTCCTTCTTTTTGTACAGCATCCAGTTCCCTTCATATGCTGGGCTATTTTATTCGCTTAGATGATGAACAGCTCAACAGCACTCTTGATGAACTTCAAAAAGCACGCAAAGAGAGAACACCTCAAATCATTGAAAAGCTTAATAATCTTGGCGTTGATATTACCGATGCAGATATTAAAAAGTTGGTTGGTGATCGTTTACCTGGCCGACCGCATATTGCAGAAGTCTTGCTTCAGAAAAAAGTGGTACACTCTTTTCAAGAGGCGTTTGATCGATTCCTTGGAAAAGATAAGGCCGCCTATGTTGAAAAATATCGTCTGGATCCCGAAACTGCTATAAAAGTAATATTAGGGGCTGGCGGCATGCCGGTTTTGGCCCATCCGTTTTTACTGAAAATCGAATCTGTTCCAGAGCTTGAGGGGTTACTTATCCATTTAAAAGAATCAGGACTGATGGGATTGGAAGTTATCTATCCTGAACACGATGCTGAGCGGATAAACTTTTACAGCAGGCTTGCTGAAAAGCATCACCTGGTAATTACTGGCGGTACAGATTTTCATGGATCATATAAACCAGGCATTCAACTTGGAACAGGTAATGGTGATTTAAAAGTGCCCTATTCTGTTTATGAACACATGGTTGAAGCTCACCATAAACATTTTCAAACAAACGAATGTCCCCATACACATTCAGACAAACCTGCATTATCAGAACAACCTTGTGATGAAAACAATCCCAGGCTGTCTCTTTTAGAAAAAAAATTAGATTATACCTTTAATGATATAGCGCTGCTTCAAAAATCACTTCAGCACAGATCCTATGTCAATGAACAACCAGACAGCAGTCTTGAAGACAATGAACGAATGGAATTTTTAGGTGATGCTGTGTTGAATCTTGTTGTTGGTGATTTATTAATGAAACAATTTCCCGATGTCAACGAGGGAGATTTATCCCGCATGCGTGCAACCATTGTCAATGAAAAACAACTGGCTGTCGTGGCCCGTCAACTGGACTTACCACCTCATTTACTGCTTGGCAAAGGAGAAATTCATACCAATGGCAGAGAAAAACAGTCCATCCTTGCGGATACAGTAGAGGCCATTATTGCAGCAGTATATTTGGATCGTGGGTTTGAAAAGGCCTTTCAATTTATCAAAAAACATTTTTCCACGTCATTGACACGCATTCGCAACAATGATTACAAAAGTAAATTACAAGAGTTCGTTCAGGGCATTTATAAAGAAACACCCACATACAAAATTATTCAGGAGGTTGGCCCGGATCATAAAAAGCTTTTTCAAGTCGAGTTGAGCATTGATAATGTCATTACAGCACATGGATCAGGAAAAAGTAAAAAAATTGCTGAACAGGATGCTGCAAAAGATGCTTATGAACGTTTACAAATCGATCATGCAATGAACAATTGAATACTTTAAAACCGTTTATCATCCCCATTTTTTTGCCCCAGGCGGGATGTTCCCACAAATGTGTTTTTTGTGATCAATATGCCATCACAGGTTCCCGAAAAGCACGTCCTGATCTTCAATCAGTGACAGAAACAATCCATACTTTTCTAACATATAACCACCGCAAACATTCTGAGGTACAACTTTCTTTTTATGGTGGAAACTTTCTTGGATTACCTGAAAACTATTTGATTCAATTGCTTGAACTTGCTCAATCTTTTGTCAATCAAAAACAAATTGACAGTATTCGGTTTTCAACCCGGCCCGATACTGTCACTCAGAATCAATTGCAGTTATTAAAAAATTATGCCATAAAAACAGTTGAATTAGGCGTTCAATCAATGGATGATCATGTACTCCTTCTTTCACAACGGGGACATAAAGCAATAGATTCCTGTCGCGCAACAGAATGCCTGAAAGATTCAGGCTATCAAATAGGCCATCAACTCATGATCGGCTTGCCTGGAGAAACAGAGGATTCTTTTTATCAATCTGTCACCCAGGTCATTCGTATGCGTCCTGATTTTGTTCGATTATATCCAGCAGTTGTCTTAAAAGGTAGCCTTCTTGCGGACGAGTATACATCGGGTCGCTATCATCCCCTGTCATTGGAAAAAGCTGTTACGCTGGCCAAAAAAAGTTGGATACTGTTTCACTCACATAAAATACCCGTTATTCGAATGGGACTTCATTCCCAAAAAGATATAGAAAAGAATATCCTGGCTGGCCCTTTTCATCCAGCCTTTGGTCATATGGTCCATTCTGAACGGATGTTTGACAGGGTAACAGAAAAAATCAACCGATCCCATTCCAATGAAATAACCATTTTGGCAAACCCTGAAGATATGAGTCCACTGATAGGTATCCAACAGAGTAATTTAAAGAAACTTAGATCACAGTTTCCGAAAAAACGTATCCAGATTGTTTCTGATCCAGGAATCAAGGATATCTGCATTTTGGAGAATTTAAAAAAGAACAAAGGAGGTTAAAATGAAAAGTTCAGTTTACTTTATGGATTTAAGAACAAAAGCAAATAACAACTTGATGGATAAAATCGAAAAATTGCTTAAAGCCGCTGATATTTCTAACTGTCTTCAGGAAAGGGATTTAACGGCAATAAAAATTCATTTTGGTGAATATGGGAATACCGCTTACATACGAAGCAATTATGTGCGAAAAATTGTTCAAATTGTTAAATCACATAAAGCCATACCTTTTTTAACCGATGCCAACACGTTGTATGCTGGCACCAGAAGTGATGCCCCAACTCATCTTCAAACAGCTGTATGGAATGGTTTTGCTTTTTCTGTCATGGAAGCTCCATTGGTCATTGCCGATGGATTGCGGGGAAAAACAGAAACCGCTGTTGAAATCAATCAAAAGAATTTTAAATCCGTATACATTGGAAAAGAAATCATCGAGGCTGATGCCCTTGTCAGTGTGGCTCATTTTAAAGGCCATGAACTTTCGGGGTTTGGCGGTACGATCAAAAATCTGGGCATGGGCTGCGCATCGAGAAAAGGAAAACTGGCTCAACATTCGTCTATCAGTCCTCGCATTGTCAAAAAGAAGTGTAAAGCCTGTGGTCAGTGCTTTAACCATTGTTCACAGTCAGCCATTTCCATTGTTGATAAAAAGGCCCAAATTGATACAAAAAAATGCATTGGCTGTGGAGAATGCATCCTGATTTGCCCTGAAGAAGCCATTCAGGTGGCCTGGAACCGCGAAGTTCCGGTATTTTTAGAGGCAATGGTTGAATATACATCCGGTGTACTCAAAGGCAAAGAAAAGAAAAGCATCTATATCAATTTTATTACCGATGTTGCGCCGGCCTGTGACTGTTATCCGCATAATGACGCTGTTATTGTTGGTGATATTGGTGTTGTTGCATCCAGGGACCCCGTGGCCATTGATCAGGCATCTGTTGATTTGGTGAATCAGGCAACAGGCAACCCCCATTCATGCCTGAGATCCGGCCTGGAACCCGGCGCAGATAAATTCAAAGCCATTTATCCCAACATTGATTGGCCCCTTCAACTGGACTATGCTGAAAAAATTGGGCTGGGCTCAAGGGCGTATGAGTTAATAAAAGTTGATTGAGCTGCTCTTATGAAACAATGGACTTGATGGACGCCATCCATGAAGTCCATTGTTTATCATTCATGTATTAAATTATGCAATATTCTGTTTGTTTGTCAATTGTTGATGAGAATTGGTGACGTTTTTTGTTTTGGGTCGGCCCCCCATTTAAAATTGCTCAATAAAAAAGGGTGCATGATTCGACGTAAAAACGATTGGATTACGTTGAACAATCGGCAAGATATCAGGATGGGACTTAACCTTTTTGATAATAAACTGTCTGATGTTGGAACGATTCAAACCAAAAGGATGGTCAAAATTGACATACAATGAAAGATCACCATCATAAAAAGGATATACCTTTAAGTGATCTGCCTCTAAGCTGGTGATGGGAAGGTTAAAAATCGCGAGGTTTAGAAAATCGATGTACGAATTGTTTTCAGCAATAAAAGACAGGGTTTTATTGCAGCTTTTTTCCGTTTCATAGGGGGTACCAAATAAAAAATAAACATAGGTTCCAATTTTTGATTGATGAACGGTTTGCAATGCTTTTCTTGCAAGGGCAACGTCAATCCCTTTTTTCATTTGTGACAATACGGTCTGATCACCGGATTCTATGCCCAATTTCAGCATAACACAGCCACTTTTTTTGAGTGCCTGACAAAAAGAGGGATCGGTCAGATGTTTTGTAATTCGCGAAAAACCATACCAGGAGACACCTGGAGGATCTTGAATCATTGCCTCAAGAAATTTTGGTGTAAGGGCATTGTCTAAAAAATGAATGAGTGATGGACGATATCGTTGAATCAAATCATGAAGATACTTTTTAACCCGTTCAACAGGCATTGGCAAATATGGACTTTTTTCTACACATTCTGGACAAAAAGCACATTTTCGCCAGTAACATCCACGCGATGTGCTGAAAGGTAAAACAAATCCTGGCGATAAATACTGATTCTGAAAAACATCATCATAATCTGGAAGTGCATAATGATCCTTTGTTTTGACATGAAAAAAATCAAGTAAATAAGGTTCACCCTGACCCGAAACAAAATGAATATCCGGAAAATCAAACGTATTTATAATTTCAGAATGCGTAAACCAGGAAGAAATCAAGCCGCCGCCTACCCAAATGTGCAAATCCGGCCGTAATTTTCTCACCAGACCGATAACTGAAAAACCACACAGTGCCTGACTCAGGTAATTGATGGAAATACCCAGGCCGCTAATATTTTTTTGAAACAGGCACTCGTGTAATCGTTTTGCCCAAAAATCGTAGAATGGATTATTTTCAGGCGCTTGCATGGCTTTGATCAGATCAGCGCTTTGAGTCGGAGATAATTGACTGTCATGGTAATTTGAAAGGGAAATTTTAATCGATTGATCCAGGACACTTGCCTCAAGCGCCCGATTAATATCTTTTATGGCACGAATATATGAATCAGGTTGTTGATAAATGTTTAAAGCTCTGAGATGATTCAAATGATGATCTACATTCTTAAAAGCCCGTCGTGTCCATGTATCTTTAATTTCCTGTGGTTTGTTTTTTAAAATATGATAGATGCTTTCGATATTTAAATCAATGACTTCACAAGGAATATGGTTTGAGCGAAGCACACCAGCAAGGGATGCTATCCCTGCCGGTGGTTCGCAGGGTTTTGAAATGGGAGCATGTATGAAAATAAATGGGCTAATCATTAGATTCCTGTTGCCAAATTAAAGTAAGGATAATACAAAACATTATCCTTAATATTTTTTGTAATGAATAATTAATACAATATTCAACGACAGTTTTTCAACAACAATAAGGATTTATTTAAAAATGGATAAAAAATTATTGATGCAATAAGTGAAACAATCCATTCTTGAAATAGAACCAGATGCTACAATTATACGGTATGGATCACGCTCGCGGGGAGATGCTAATGAAGACTCTGATTGGGACTTTTTAACTCTTATTAATCAGGAAACAAATTATCAACATATAGAAAAAATTAGAAACCACCTGTTTGATACTTTAGAAGATGCAAAAATTCTTGCCAGATCTAAACCCTATGTTTATTTCCATGAAGATCAAGTGCTTTCCTGGCTTTCGCAGGTAACTTTATTTATTGAGCATATTGCAGAGATGACAAAAAAATAGAAAACACGGTTCAACACATGAATAACCTTTCCACCCCTCTAAAAACATCCAATATACCATCATATATCAACGTTGCCCTTGCTGTTCCGCTTTATCAAACTTACACATACGAAGTTTCCGAACCTTTTAAAGACAGTTGTCAGATTGGTGTTCGGGTAATGGTTCCCTTTGGTCATCAAACACTTTCAGGTTATTGTCTGGAAATAGCAACACCTGAAAATACCGATGGTATCAAGTGCATATTGGATGTTCTGGATGACACCCCGCTTTTTTATTCCGATATGGTGCCATTATTTAAATGGATGGCGGAATACTATTTTTATCCCATCGGCCAGGTGGTGAAAAGCTGCCTGCCTGATGGTCTTTTAGTGATGACATCCAATACGGCTTCAATTACTTTATATGGCCGAAATATCCTTACAGACCCCTCTCTTAATCCTGTTGAGCATGATGTGTTGACTTTTTTAAATAAAGGTTCACAACCTCTTAAAAATATACGAAAACACTTTAAAAATCAGGTACCCATGTCCTGTATCAGACGGCTGGAAGGGCAATCCTATATCAGTATTGAAAAAAAAGAAATCCGTGGTTCTGCGGCGCCCAAACGTATCCGATATGTTCGTTCGCTTCAGACCAAAGATGATGAGAAGGATGTGACCAAACGACAACATCAATTGTTGGAAGTGATCCGCCAGACAGACGAAATCGCGGTTGAAGATATTCGCAAGCAAGGTTTCTCATCACAACTGATTCAGGCATTAATCAAAAAAGAATACCTGGAATGTATCGAAAAAGAATTTTATCGAGATCCATTTGGAGAAACCATTTCACCCGATACCCACTGGCCAATCCCCACGCAGGATCAGTCGCAGGTGATCACCGCCATTGAGACACAGATCGGAAAAGGATTTCAGGTTTTTTTATTATCTGGTGTTACAGGGAGTGGCAAGACAGAGGTTTACATGCGTGCAACTGATCTTGCAATAATGCAACAGTCTACAGCGTTGATATTGGTGCCTGAAATTGCATTGATCACACAGGTTGAACGCCAATTCCGTGCGCGCTTTGGTGAATGTGTCGCTGTTTTACATAGCAGTCTCTCCAATGGCGAACGGTTTGATCAATGGATGCGTATTGTTCGAAAACAAGCCAGTATTGTCATTGGTGCACGCTCCGCAGTCTTTGCACCTCTTGAAAATATTGGCGTGATCATTGTGGATGAAGAACATGATCCTTCTTACAAGCAAAGCAGTCAATTTCGATACAATGGCCGAGATGTTGCCACAATGAGAGGAAAAATGGCTAATAGTGTGGTTATTTTGGGATCAGCGACGCCATCGGTGCAAAATTATTATCATGCTGTTCAAAAAAAATATCATCTTCTGCAACTGCCCCATCGCATCCAAAATCGACCCATGCCAGAGATTTACGTGGTTGATCTCAAAACACATCAGGGTATGCGTGGCGTTCGCAGGTTTATTATGCCACAACTTGAATCGGCATTAAAAACAACCTTTGAAAACAACCAGCAAAGCTTACTGTTCTTAAATCGTCGGGGGTTTGCAACATTTCCGGTATGTGCGCAATGTGGTGAAACGCTGATGTGTAAAAACTGTGATATTGCCATGATTTTTCATAAAAATATTCGCGCATACAAGTGTCATTACTGTGGATTCACAAGACCACACAATACCCTGTGTCCCAATTGTGCATCAGCGAATATCAAACAATTGGGATATGGCACACAACGTCTGGAACAGGATGTCAAGGCATTGTTTCCAGATGCGCGCGTTGCAAGGATGGATCAAGACACCACACGAAGAAAAGGCATGACCATTCAGATATTAAAACAACTCAGGGATCACCAGATTGATATTCTTGTAGGCACTCAAATGATTGTCAAAGGTCACGATTTTCCAAATATTACAATGGTGGGGATCATTTGTGCGGATTTGTCTCTCAATTTTCCGGATTTTCGTTCTGGTGAGCTTACCTATCAATTGTTAGCACAGGTATCTGGACGTGCAGGCCGAGGAGAAACACCCGGTCGGGTGATCTTGCAAACTTATAATCCCAATCATTTTATTATTCAAACAGCCAAAAAACAGAATTACGAACAATTTTTCGAGTATGAAATACAATTTCGAAAAAATCTTAACTATCCACCTTATGCGCGTTTAATTCAATTGATCATTTCTGGAAAGGACTCTGAAAACACTGCCACATATGCCCGACAAGTCGGCCAATACTGCCAGCAGATCAGATCGTCGGGAAAAGCGTTTTTACATACTATCGAAATTTTAGGTCCAGTGTTGGCGCCAATTTCCAGAATTGCCAATCATTATCGATGGCAAATATTACTCAAAAGTATGTATATTAAATCGTTGCATCAGTTTTTTTATTATGTCAAACAGGTCGTCGATAAACATCTTGATAATAAAGGGGTTAAACTTTATGTGGATGTTGATCCTGTGGTGATGTCTTGATAAATAATTCATACCCTTGTCGGATTTTTTCAAAAAATTTGGTCTTTGTTGAAGTTTCACAGTTGTTTTTTTATCAAGAAAATTATAGAATTCAGAGAGTCAAAGAGTGTATGTTTATTTTTCATCAAGACATAACACTCTCGATTTAAACAAGGAGACATTCATATGAAATTTCCATATGGAATCAGTGATTTCAAAGAAATTTCAACACAAGGCTATTTTTATTGTGATCGCACACATATGATTCCTGTTATTGAGGATGCAGGAAAATCTATTCTATTCTTACGTCCTCGCCGCTTTGGCAAAAGTCTTGTTCTGTCTATGCTTGAAAATTATTATGATGTTTTAAAAAAAGACCAGTTTGACTCGATTTTTGGTCATTTGAACATTGGAAAAAATCCAACCCCTTTGCACAATCAATATTTTATCTTAAAATTGGATTTTTCATGTATCGGCGCTTATGGTTCAACAGAGCAGCTTCAACAGTTTATGATGGATCACGTTAATGCGCGTATCAAGGAATTTATTCTTTATTATGAAGACTTTATTTCTACGAAAATTGATATTCACCCCACCAATGCCATTGCGTCCATAAATTCACTTCTGGGGGTCATTAAACGATATGAAATGTCTATTTACCTGCTCATCGATGAATACGATAACTTCGCCAATGAATTAATGCTAAACAAAAAAACGACAGACATAGATGATGATGCATACTCCTTGTTTGTAAAAAAAGATGGCCCTTTAAAAACACTGTTCAAGGCTTTAAAAGCGGGAACAGGTGGCAATGGATTTGACAGAACATTTATTACAGGCGTCTCACCGGTCGTGATGAGCGATATCACCAGTGGGTACAATATTGCCAAGAATAAATACCTGGATCACCGCTTTCACCACTTGTGTGGATTTACAACAATTGAAGTCAAAAACTGCCTTGAAAAAATTGTTGCTGACGGTGAAATGGATAGATCTCTGGTCGATACAGCTTATAGCCTGATGAAAACATATTATAATGGTTATCGTTTTTCTGTAAAAGCTAAGGATCATCTATATAATCCCACGCTATGTTTATATTTTCTTGAAGAATTTCGAGATCATTGCGAGTGCCCAAGAAAAATGCTGGATGAAAACCTGGCAGTCGATGATCAAAAAATCGTATTTATTTCAGAATTACCCATTGGTGAAAAAATTATTGCAACACTCACTCAGAAAAATGCCATTCTTGAAATTTCAGAATTAAAAGAACGTTTTGGTCTTACCGAACTTTTAAAAGATATATCAAAAGATCAACAATTTATCGTGTCTTATTTGTACTATGCTGGTGCGCTCACAATGGTTGATGAAAACATGTCTGGAAAGATTGATCTGAAGGTACCCAATCTCGTAATGAAATCCTTATACATTGATCATCTCAGACAAATGCAATTTCCCAACCCCAGCATCCGGGATGATGGCCGGCTATCGGCTGAAAAGGTTTATACACAGGGTGATATTCAGCCATTGTGTGAATTTGTGGTGAATCATTATTTAAACGTCCTAAGCAATCGCGATTATCTCTGGGCCAATGAACTGACGGTTAAAACCGCATTTCTCACCCTTCTTTATAATGATATCCTGTATATAATGGATTCAGAAACTGAAATTGATCGCCGATATACCGATCTAACCATGATTATTCGACCCGATAAACGCATGTTTCAGATCTTTGATGTGTTAATTGAGTTTAAATATGTATCTCTAAGCGATGCAAAACTGACCGGAGAAGCCGTAAAAAAAATAGATCAAGCGGCATTGGAACATATGGCCTGTATAAAAACATCCATGACAGAAGCGATCAGGCAGGTAAAACATTATTCTGATGCATTGAATAAAAAATATCCAGAACTGCGATTAAAATCATTTGCAGTGGTAGCACTGGGATTTGATCGAATTTGCTGGAAAAGTGTTTGAGGAACAAACTTTGGGCGTCACTTATCTTTTCAATGCGTTGTATCTCTTTGATGGCCAAAGCTAAAGCTTTGGGACTCCAACCAAGGGAATGATAGTTAATTGTGATTCCTTAGTGAGAACATTGTTCAACACAATAAAAAAGGTTCAGTGTAGACAATTTTGTTATCCAATATATAAATGAACTCAGGATATAACCATGAACACATTTTTTTACAAAACCCATACAATTCCAGAAGATCTTTCATCGGTGATCACATTCGATCCTACAGAAGAGACTCCTCCCAAACAAGCAGGAATGAGCATCGAAGGCGTTCAGGCGATATGGGATTCGGTTTTGGATATGTATCGAACCGGTATTTTTCCAGGTATTTCATTATGTCTGAGACGACGGGGAAAAATTGTATTAAAACGCGCAATTGGTCATGCACGGGGAAATGGCCCGGATGATCCAAAAGTCTGTGAAAAAATCCTTTTAACGCCAGATACGCCCATTTGCCAGTTTTCGGCCAGTAAAGCTGTCACAGCAATGATTGCACATTTGCTGGTTGAACGCGGTGCCATCAACTTGACCGATCCGATCAGTTATTACATTCCAGGGTTTGGCTTTTACGGAAAAGAAAATACAACCATTTATCACATATTATCCCACCACGGCGGTATTCCAACTCTTCCTGCAAATGCGGACCCTGAATTATTGTTTGATTCCGAAGGCTTTGTTCGCATGTTATGTGATAAAAAACCCGATGCTCCAGGAGGTCGTCGGATGGCCTACCATGCCATTACGGGTGGGTTTATTATTGGAGAAATTGTTCAACGTGTAACAGGCATGAACGTTCGAGAATTCCTGCGGGAAACCATACAGCGGCCATTGGGTTTTAAATATTTTAATTTTGGGATGGATGAAGAAGACATGCCCAAAGTTGCAATGAATTACAGCACGGGATTTCCGGTGGTGTTTCCTCTGTCTGTGGTTGTAAAACGGGCTTTAGGGGCATCGTGGAATGATGTTGTTCGCATCTCAAATGATCCCAGATTTTTGAAAACAATCATTCCCGCTGCAAATCTCTATGCAACGGCAGATGAAATGTGCCAGTTTTTTCAGCTCATGTTGAATGAAGGCAAATTAAATGGTGTGCGCATTTTTGAACCATTAACCATTCGCAGGGCCATTATGGAATCCGACAGCATGAAACTCGATACCACAATGATGGTTCCCATGCGCTATAGCGCCGGTATGATGCTGGGTTCATCTCCAATAGGCATGTATGGACCGTTTACAAACAAAGCTTTTGGACATTTGGGGTTTATTAACATTTTTTGTTGGGCAGACCCGGAGCGTGATTTATCCTGTGCCTTGATGACGACTGGAAAATCATTGATCGGTCCACATTTGCTGTCTTTGTCACGTTTTCTTTCTCATACCTCATGGTATTGCAGAGAAGGTGCAGGTACGAATGAAATGACAGATGTTTGGTGTTCATATGTGATGCCGCTTTCGAAAATATTGCAATCGGTCTTTATGACACTGTAAAACGTTATTGTATCTCACAACAGAGCGGTACCATCGATGTCGTCCGCTACGGGCTGGATGATGAGCTTTTGAAACTGAAGGATAAATAGCTTATGTGGAATGATGTAGAAACAACTCAAGACCTTTTGAATTTCAAGGTTGTCGCAGATACGGCAACCCAAATGATCAAAGACGGGAATGGTCAGACTGTCTCTATTGGAGTTTCAGGAAGCTGGGGAGTCGGCAAGTCCTCTCTTGTGCAAATGATCGGTGAGTCACTCAAAAGTCTTGATGGTGGGAAAAACTACATCTTCATCAATTTCAATGCTTGGCTATATCAGGGCTATGATGACGCTCGCATGGCGCTTCTCCAAAAAGTTGCCTACAAAATAATGGAGGAGTCGGAATCGCGTAAAACCTGCGTCGACAAGGCGAAAGAGTTTATCAAGCGCATCAACTGGTTGAGAACTGCCAAATTTATGGCCCCGGTTTTTGGCGGGCAAGCGGATTCAATTCTGACAAGTATGCGCGATGTTTTACGAGACAACATTCAAAAAACAGCATTTCCTTTGGAAGCGATTATCGAGCGATATAAGGCCACGAACAAAGACCTACGTTTCGATGATGACTACATTGAAAGTCTGCTGGACATTCAGGCTTCTTGATCGGGAAGTGCTATAAATGACAACCGCAACAAGAACCTGGAGCTGAAGCTCCAGGCTATTATCTGTCGTCCCTAACGGGACTTAAAGTGTTGTTTTTTTACAAAATTCTTTTTAGCCTGCTATGGGCTTCGCCCTGGGCTATATTCATTCGCCCTTTCAGATATAAATAAATCTAAAATGTCCGACTTTTTGGGAATGCGCCCCTTAAAGTGTCTCATTAAACAGAACTGTTTAATATTCGAAGCTTGCATTTATTGTAAGACACTATAAGTCCCAAAGGGACGACACAGAAATAGCCTGGAGTTTCAACTCCAGGCGGACGAACTTTGCCAGGCGGATAAGCTTTTTTACACATACGTTCGAACGACTATCTACCCGAAAACTTATGATCGCATACTTACCAGGGCGTTGCCCTGGGCTATATTCGTTCGCGTTTTCAGCGCTTAAGCTTGTTTCGTGCAATAATATCAGTAGATTGTGATTTTATCACTAAATCCAATGGCACCTGCAAACTATTGACTAAAGCCTGTACTATATGACATTGCGGTAATTGTTAATGCCAATTGTTATGACCATCAATCTTTAATAGAGTAAAATAATACCGCTAAGTTAATTGGTACAAGCTTCAATAAAACGTAATAGAGTATTAAAAATCCATAAATAACCATATATACAAAGAAAAAAAATGAGATGTAAATTTTTGAACATATTCATAGGTGTCCTGTTCAGTTTTTCAATTGTTGTGCATTTTGAAACTGCCTTGGCAAAAGATTTAGACAATCTTAATTCAACCACTCACTTTCCAAATCAAATCAGCAAGATTACAGGAATCGAAGTGCAATGGTATTGTGAAAGCATTGCCACTGGCGATAAATATTACGCAGCTTTTAGCAAAAATCTTACATTAACCTTTGCTGCTTATGATCCATCAGATCCAGAGTTGCCTTCACAAAGCCTTAATGATCCTGCCCTTGCATTCTCTTCTACAGGAAATGCAACATCATACACAGTATCCGGTGATGGTTTTTACTATTTTAACATTGTTATCGATAGTGAGGGTAACTATGGATCAACAAAAAGCATCGGGCCTTTCATTATTGATACAACCGCCCCCAGTCCAGTGAGTGTTACCGGCCTTTCAAACACAGAAACCAATAGCATCGAGTTAACCCTTGAGTCTGCTGATGCAACAGAATATTGTATCTTGAAAAATAGTACGAACATTGGTGCTTGTTCATGGGAATTATTACCTGAAAATAGAAAGACGACATCACCTGCCCTTGATGAAGGCTTGAATCGGATTTACGCTTTTTTCAGAGATGCTGCTGAAAATATGAATCAAGATTTTCATGATGTCACCTATACCGTGTCAGCCGAAAAACAGAATGATAACGATGTCTTGGTTCCAACATTAAATGAATGGGGCATGATCATCCTTCTAGGAATTCTGATGTTTTTTGCTTTGAGAAATATCCAATTGAATGAAACAAAATCCTATTATGGAGCAATAAAATGAAAAAATTAATCCTTATTATTCTTCTTTTAATCGTTAGCTTAAATGCAAACGCTGCGCACGTCCCAATGGAAAAAGCCAAAAAAGCCGCATTAAACTGGTTCAACCATGCCAAAATCCAGGCAGACAATCCGCCAAAAAATAAGCCTTCAAGGAAAAGAACCCGGAAAGCAGACACTACTACCCTTATTAAAGACGTTTACGTCCAACAAAAAGACGAAACCGACATCTACTACATCGTAAACATGAACCCTACCGGATTTGTGGTCGTTTCTGCGGATGACGCGGTTGATCCCATTCTGGCGTATTCATTTGAGTCAACTATGGATCAGGAGAATATTAATCCCGCAGCTCAAGAATTTCTTGATAGTTATTCAACCCAAATCAGTCATGTGATCTCAAAGGAGCCAAAAATTGACGAAATAAATGACACATGGAGCACCATGACATCTGATACGTTTAGTAGTGAATCTAAAGTGTTGGATGAACCAGCCATGCCGCCTTTATTGTCAACAAAATGGGATGTGAATGCTGACTATAATTTATTTTCTCCTGGCCTTGGATCGGTTAAAACAGATACCGGTGAGATGGCGATGACAATGGCTCAGGTACTCAGATATTGGAATTATCCTGAATCAGGCATCGGAGAACATTCTTATACGCCGCGTTGTATTCCAGAATTAGGTGAACAATATGCCAATTTTCATAATACGATCTATGACTACTCAAAAATGCCGGATCAACTGACCGCCGAATCAACGCCTGAAGAAATCTCAGCAGTGGCTGAACTTATCTATCATTGTGGTGTTTCAGTAGAAACGAACTATCTGTTAGTCAGATCCTCAGCTTCCATCAGTGATGGTTTCGATGCCTTAATCAAATACTTTGATTATTCAATGACATCACTAAAATTATTGTATAAAACTGCCTATTCCGATGAAGATTGGAAAAATATTTTGTTCAATGAACTGAATAATTATCGCGTGGTTATCTGTCTGGCTTGCCATAAATTTATTTGTGATGGTTACCAGGGGACAGATTTCTTTCATTTTAACTTTGGCTGTGGAGGGGATGGTGATGGCTATTACAGACTGGATCTCATCAATCCCATTGAAGACAATCCTTTCTCGGCACTCCATACCATAATTGCCGGCATACAGCCCAATAATATTTATGAAACACAAACACTCCTGGCAGAAAATTTCGAAAATACATTCCTTCCAAATGGTTGGTCTCTAACAATTGTAAATAATACCTCACCTTCACCCCAATGGTCTCAGGTGAATAGCGGCACAAATCCCACCTGCTCTCCCTACAGTGGAACGAATATGATTGCCTTTAATTCAAACGCCTGTCCATCGGGCGCAGAAGCCCGGCTTATTTTGCCAGACATTGACTTAACAACAAAAGATTATGCAAAATTAACTTTCTATATGTTTCAGGACAGTGGTGAGACAGATAAAACCACTGAAGGCGTAACATTTCAATTTTCAGAAGATGGCACTAACTGGCAGAATTTGAAATTTATTCCACGATATAGCTTATCCACTGGATGGCATGAATGCAGAATTGATTTGACCTATTACAAAGGAAAAACAATAAAAATAGGCATGTTAGGGCATAGTGAAGGCGGAAATAATATGTATCTGGATCATTTTACCCTAAAATATGTTGTACCCGGCAGCTTTTTTACATCAGATAAAGTTGTTTCCTATCCTGGCGCGCCAATATCTTTTGAGGATACATCATTCGGACCAAATCAAAGAATAAACAGTAATACCGGCATTGTGCAACATGTTGCAAACTGGGCAACCCATATCAGCGCAGGGCCGGCCAATGAAGATCAGACCCTATTGCGCTTTCAAACAATTGCAGAAAACGATGCATTACTTGAAGGCGGCCAAAAAGGTATTTTTATTTCAAGTGAAGGAGATTTAACCTATACGCCAACAGCAACTGCAAATGGAACCATTACAGTGACTGTTATTCTCGAAGATGGCGGTACAGGCAGATACACAAGCGGCGAACAAACCTTTACCATTACATTAAAAACCACTAATCAGGCGCCGAGTTTTGTTAAGGGCAGTCATGTGACCATTGATGAAGATGAAGCCCTTACGATTACGATTCAATCATGGGCCACAAATATCAGTCCGGGTGCTTCTAATGAAATGAATCAACAACTGGAATTCCATTTAAGCCCCGATAATTCAGGTTTGTTTGCAATTCCGCCCAAAATCATGATTGATAAGGGTAACGTTGGACACCTTTTCTTTGCGCCAGCGAAAAATGCCTTTGGCAGCTCAACTGTTTCTGTCTATTTAAAAGATAATGCAGGAACAGCTCTTGGTGGTGTTGATACTTCGGATTCACAAGAATTTATCATTACCATCAATCCTGTAAATGATCCGCCTGTATTTACAAAAGGCCCAAATATTATCATCAAACAAAATACAAGCAAAACCATTGACAACTGGGCAAAAGGTATTTCTTTTGGGCCTGCAAATGAAACGGGTCAACTCCTGACATTCCATACCACTGCTGTTCCAGATACCTTATTTATCGATCAGCCGCAAATATCAAGCACAGGTACATTGACTTTTAAAACGTCAAGCAGTCATACAGGAATTGCAACGGTATCTGTTTATTTAGATGACAGCGCTACGAACAATAACACCAGCACAACAGAAACATTTACGATCAACGTTACAGCAACAAGTCCACCCCAACTGTCGGAAATTGAAGATTATGAAATTTTACAGGATCAGGCAGAAAATATTTTAATTGAAGTGATAGATGAAGACACGCCAATTAATGATATCTCTGTCACAGCGACATCATCAAATACAGAACTTGTAAATACCAATAATTTAGCTTTGTCTATAATAAATGCAGAATGGATATTATCCATAACGCCCATCAGTGGTCAAAGCGGCGTCACAACGATTACAGTTTCAGCAGATGATGGCAGTAAAGCAACAGATAAAACATTTATTCTCACTGTTCATGCAATTCCTTCAGCTCAAATCAGTGTTGTATCAGATCAGTACAGCACTACAACTGGCACAGTACCACTTTTAGTCCATTTTACACCAGCCAGTATTCAAAATGAAAATGAAATTACGGGTTGGCGTTGGGATTTTGGCGATGGCAGAACCAGCTCCGATAAATCCCCTTTGCATACCTTTTATCTTGATGATGATTTAAATGATCCTTCAGTTTATACAGTCAGGCTGACAACATATGGTTTCAATGATTCATCAAGCGCAGATACAAAAACAAACTATATTACAATCAATCGCTTAAAATACGCTAATTTTAACGCAATCAATAAAGTTGGATCTGAAAATCTCAGGGTTGATTTCATCAATCAAAGCATTGGATTTGGCACAAATACGATTTTTCAATGGAATTTTGGTGATGGAACAAAGTCAAGTCTTGAAAATCCAAGCCATACTTACACAGATGCAGGAATCTATTCAGTCTCTCTGGCCGTATCTAATGGAAGTATCACCCGAACAATGTCAAAACCAGATTTTGTGAAAGTAAGTGGTAGAAGTATCAGCGGCCAGATAATAGCAAGCGATACCACACTTGGCATTGAAAACTGCCGTGTTGAAATTTGGTCTGTGGCCAACAACGTATTGCTGGCTTATACCCATACAGCACCTGATGGCAGTTACAGTATTAAAGAACTTCCTTCATTAGACCATCTCATTATTGGTGCATGGCCGCCATTGGCACTGAGAGATCAATATTACAAAGCCTTTTATGATGGCGCTCACAACCGATTTGACGCCAAAAAGGTGTCTATCCTGACATCCAGTTTGGCCAGTCAGAATATTACGCTGGAAAAAATTCCAGAGATGGGCATTCGCGGCAGAATTCTGGATATGGATGGGATAACAGGTCTTGCCAACAGTGACGTTGATGTTTTCTCAGACCATTTACAAACAGGCAGCAGTGCAACCACTGATGCTGAAGGTTTTTACACAGTTACTGGCCTTCAAAATGCTTCCGATTATATTGTTTCCACCTGGTCAGAGAACTTGAATATGGAATTTTTCTATTCAGATACTGGTACTGTTTTCACGCCCAAATATGCCACAAAAATTGAACTTGCAGGTGTATATGTGGATCATATTACCATAACTGTTCTTCCTTCAGGAAGTATTTCCGGGCATGTCAGCTTGAATGATCAGCCATTGGCTAATATCTGGATTTCTGCATGGTCAGATATATTGGGCATTGGAAACAAGGCGTTATCAAACGAATTTGGTGATTACACAATTTCAGGCTTAATCAGTCAGAGTAACGCAAAAAACATGACGTATATTGTTGCATGTCGGTCACAAGACTACCCATATCAGGCCTATAACAATGTTTCTGATCGAAGCCTTGCATCGCCGGTATCAACAGACCGTACAGATATTGATTTTAATATTAAAACAGGAAATGATATTAAAGGGATCGTAACAGATTCCAATAATAACGTGCTTTCAGGTGTTTCTATTTCCGCCTGGTCTGAATCAAAAAATATTAAAGGTGAGGCAATCAGTCAAACATCTGGCGAGTATACATTATGCAATATGCCCCTTGCATCAGATTACAAACTCATTGCAACATCTATTGACTACCCTGTTCAATACTACAATCAACAAAAATCCTCAGAAACTGCCATGATTGTGGATAATACTTATGGTGATGTTGATTATATTGATTTTATCCTGAATAAAGGCGGCATCATTAAAGGATACGTAAAAATTGAAAACGAATTTACAGCAGCCAGTGCAGGCATATGGGTTAACATCTGGTCAAAAAGTACCAACACAGGTGGTAATGTGGTCACTGATGTCAATGGTATGTACGAAATTTCAGGACTTGAACCAGCGGTTTCAGATTACAAAATATCCATCTGTCAAGATAACTACATGCCTGCTTTTTTTAATTCATCTGAAACAGTGTATGAATCTAAAGATGCCGAATCAGTTACGCCATCAACAACTGAATATCGAAACATCGTTTTAAAGTCTGGTTTTACGATAACAGGTAAAATTACAGATGCTGCAGGAACACCAGTTGCAGGAATAGTCATTGAAGCCTTTTCAGAACAAAACAATGGTTGGGGACAAGATACATCCACGGGCACCCTTGTCAATGATACCAACTATACTATTAAAGGACTGATACCGGGAACTTATAACATAACCATTTCTCCTGAAAATTATATATCTGAAACAAAAACCAAGATCGTAAATGCTGATATTTTGAATGTTGACTATCGTCTCATTGCACCGGATCGAAAAATTTCAGGATCCATTACAGGTCTTGATTTAAACAAAGAAATATTTTTAACCGCACGCTTAGAAGAATTTAATGACAGCAATGTTATCCGTGTCAGAGGCACAGGAAATGCTATTAAGTATGAAATAACCGGATTAAAACCAGCCTCAGATTATCGCGTTGATCTGCGATCTTCTGATTATCCTTATCAGGTTTACAATGGAAAAACAGAATGGGATACAGCGAATGTGCTTGATCTTACAGATTCAGATTGTTCAGGGATCAACTTTGTCCTTGAATCTGCCAACCTTATCATTTCAGGAACATTAACATTTCCAACGCTAAATTATGAACAGGTGTGGGTTGAGGCTTATTCAAAGGAACTGAATTTCACTAAAGGCGTTCATATCAATTACATTGGAAAAAATCCAGTATCGTACCAGATTGCTGGGCTGATGAAAGGATCCTATATTGTATCCATATGGCCTGAAATATCGAAATCGCAATACTACGATGGTTCTGAAACTGAAAAAAATGCACAAGCAGTTGATTTGAATACCGGATCAAAAACAAACATCAATTTTACAGTAATGACAGGGGCATTTATTGAAGGCTATGTTTATGAAACTGATGGGAAGCCCGCATCATCTGTAAAAGTTCTGGCCGATTCAAAAAATTCAGATTCATGGGGTTTTGCGCAAACTGATCGCAATGGGTTTTATCGAATTGAAGGACTTGACACTGTGAATGATTTTATCGTGCAGACACAAAAAACAGGTATGGCAGCCTTATATTTTAATTCAAAGGGGTCTGTAACAAAAATTGCTTTGGCAGAAATGGTCAACGCGAATTCATCCAATATCAACATGACGTTCTTTGTAATAGAAAGTATCAGTGGAATGATACGCGGTACGAATGGAGAAAGAATTTCTTCAAGCATTCGGGTCATTGCAAAATCAGAAATAAATCAGATCGAAAACAGTGTTTACACCTCGTATATCGGTACTTACAAAATTGATGGTCTTATCCCTGGAAATGACTACAAAATTACTGCTGAGCCGTATTGGTCATCACCCTATATGTCGCAAAGCAAAACAAACATTTCAACGAATTCAACAGATATCAATTTTATGCTTGAGAAGGGCTATTCAATTGAGGGATTTGTTTCATCACACAGCACGGTAATAAGCGATGTCAAGATTGAAGTATTATCTATTGATGCCGATTGTTATGCGTTTGTCAAAACAGATATCAATGGTCATTATGAAATCAGCGGTTTAAAACCAGCAACAGATTACGCAGTTACCGCTACACCGCCTGAAGAAAGTTCATATTTGGTTTCTATCAATGAACATATTAAAATCACTACAGATTACACCTTCAATATTTTACTGGAAAGCGCCTTTAACATGTCAGGCCATATTTACGAATCTAATGGCGCAATACCCGTGCCAGCAGTACGTATCACTGTATTTTCCAGTGACCAGAATTTTATGTCCGATGCGATAACAGACGCAAGTGGATATTATTGTGTAGAAAACATTCCTGAAGCCTCAGATTATGTTGTAACAGCCATCCCATCAAATTTTGCCCAACAAAAAAGAACAGATCAGTCTTCCGGAAATACTGTTGATTTTATCCTTTTCAGTGGTGGATCAATTTCAGGATCAGTTGATACATCAGCAGGTCCATTTGAAAATGCCACAGTGGAAGTATTTTCTGAAACATTGAATATCAGCAAAAGTGTCACCACTGATGTGAATGGAAACTACCAGATAACAGGACTCCAACAATACTGGAATAGCATCCTTGTTTCAAACTACGTGGTGACTGTCTATGCAAGCGGCTATCCCAACGAATCCAAAGGACAAAAAAGTGTCGGTGATGTGGTCAATTTTACATTAACAAAAGGGGAAGAAAACGAAATATCAGGAATCATCAAAGATTCAACAGGCGCTTTACTTCCAGCAGATTCGGAAATAGTCTGGATTAAAGTATTCTTAAATGGTGTGTACCAGACCAAAGCAAAGGTCAAACAAGATGGCACCGGCGCTTTTACAGTCAATGGATTGCAGCCTAATACAAACTATACCCTGCAAGTGAGCGATTCAACGAAAAACGAATGGATTGGATCAGATGGCATTGGCGTTTCAGACAGTGGTGATGCCGCTGTTTTTACAACCAGTGATACAGTGGATTTTAGCTTTGGTGTCGAGGTCTCTCATTAACTTCCAACAGTGACCTTATTTCTATATTATTTAGGTTACTTTATGTCTGAAAATATGATACTCATAGTGACGTTTTTTGGTAATAGTCAAATTGAAAAAAATAGTTTTATTAAAAGGTGCTGAGTTGATAATTTTTTATAAATGATGTAAATGTTCAATAAAAAATTTTTCCCAATAAAGGAGATCCTGATATGCAACAAATTCAACCAATCAATAGTTGGAGAATGTATGGAAAAGTTGTTGAAAACAAAGTTACAGTGGAGTTACCTGTTAGCATGAATTCTCAGGAAGTCGAGATTTTTATATTTCCCAAAATAGCAAAAAATACACCATACTGTTTCAGGCAAGAAGATTGGAAAAAAGATTTTCTTGAGATTTCCAAATGGGATATATCAGAAGAAGATGTAAGGTTGAAAACATGGCAGATTCCAGAATTCTAATAGATACATCAGTTATCATTGATTTCCTTAGAAAGAAAAATAAGCAAAAATCAGTTCTTTGGAGAATCAAAGAAAAGTATGAGTGTTTAATTTCAACTGTAACTTTATTCGAATTACAGTGTGGTTCAAAGACAGAACAACACGAAAAAGACATTCATAAGCTTCTTAAATGGATAGAAACCATACCATTTGATGAAAATATTTCAGATATTTCTGCAACAATATTTCAAGATCTTAGGGCTAAAAACCAATTGATTGAGTTTAGAGATATTTTCATTGCTGCAACAGCTATTTCAGGAGATTTATCATTGGCAACGTTTAACTTAAATCATTTTAAAAGAATTCAGAATTTAAGTTTACTTAATACAAGAAACTGTTAAAGTGGAATTTTGGACACAATCTAACTGTACTTACTCAAAACAATCTATAGTGAGTTACCAGGCCGGTTGCAGGATGGCGGGCGCATTCCCAAAAAGTCGGACTTTTGATTTGAACAAATACCAATAACAAACCTATGTACGAAGACAAACTGTAGGGGCAAACCTTGTGTTTGCCCTCAAACAAAAACCGGAATCAAA
>PEAL01000273.1 GCA_002753725.1 Deltaproteobacteria bacterium | reverse complement strand
ACTATCCGCATAACTTCCAATTTTTTTCATAACCCATTGCTAACCCATTGCTAAAAATAGGACTGAACAGAAAAGTACATTATCATATCATCTTTATCTTCCAACGGATTCATAGGGAAGGCCAAATCCATCAAACAAGAAAGCCTTTCTTTATAGAACAGTCGAAGCCCTAAACCATAGCCTCCCAGAGATTTGGATTGAACATCATAAAGTGGGTCTGAGTTTAGTCGAATCCAACCATGATCCACAAACAGTCCCCATTGAAGGCTTTTTGACAGGGGTTGTCCAAAATACTGACGATCAGATGTCGGTGACACCATCCATTCTATGGAAAGATGATAGCCCATATCTCCCAAATAGGATGAGGGGGGATGACCTCGAACGGTTTCATAGCCACCAATGGCTATTTGATCGATGGGGATCAAGTCGTCTGCTGACCATTGGCCGGCAACCCGCAATGAAAGGTGCATCTGACGGGTGAATTGTTGCATCCTTGATGCAGAAAGCAATATTTTTTGAAAGGCTTTGTTTGTTTTTTCAATACCGGGCCCTTTATCCACAAAACTAGCCTGATATGAACATTGCGCCTGATTTTTTCCAAAATAATGATCGACAGAATCCAGGGATATACTTGCTTTGACAGAATTGAGTTTATACGTTCCAATAGAAACTGATTTCCATGCGGTTGTTTCACTGACGGTATGTTGCATGTCCAAAAGAACGTTTATACGCGTGTCACGTTTCAATAAAAAGGGATGTGTCAGCGTTGCGCCATACATTTCTGTTTGACCTTCCATCTCAAGAACATCCAGCTCCTGGCCCAGTTGAGAGTTACTTTTAATAAAAGAAAAGGATATGTGCGTTCCTTGATAATTGATTGGAATATCCAGATCCGCATATCCAACAATGCTGTCCTGCGGGTTATTCCCGGATGTGCCTTTGACAAAGAGCGTCATTCCACCATATGGATCGGTAATTTTCCCGGACAGGCTGTATCGATTCTTGCTGATATGTTCCGCACCATAATTGTTATAATCTGCTTGAAACTGACTGGCAAAACGATCTGAAGTGTTTAAAACAATATTCACAGATCCTTGTTTGTCCCCTTTTGTCAATAGCAGCTCCGTATGATTGTTGAGCAAATCATTGGACAGGATAAGACCTTTTTCAAGATCCTGTTCATTGATAACGGTGTTGAATTGCTGGTGTTCAAAAAAACCCTTTAGCAATCTTTCCGAATAATAGGTGTTACCGGAAACCACAATTTTATCCAAAATGCCCTCTGAGACAACAAGTTTCAATACACCATTTTGAATATCCTGCTTTGGCAGGTAACAGCGCGCCAAAAAAAAACCTTTTTCTTTATATGTCAGAGTCATCTGATCGGTCAGCCGTTGCATGTCTTCCAGATTCAGCTCAGACGCTGAAAAATATTTGGCCATGTAATCTTTTAGTTTACGCTGCAATGTTTCGCTTGAAATGACCGTATTTCCCTGAATGTCAAAGGATTGAATGCGGACAGTGACAGGTTTCTTTACCGGATCGTCCATTGCCACGCTGTAATTCCAGGTGAACACCACAATGATGATCACATAAAAAATTCGATCGATAAGACCTACAGGGCGAAGGATATTGAATAGTTGACTCACAAAAATCTCCTCAAATTGATGGTGATAAGGTTTCAAGAATTTCGGGCAGCCTGGATCGACATGCTGCTGCAAAATCTTCAGGATAATGCCCGTTGATCCATCGCAGTTGTGCTTCACTAAAGGCACCGGGCGATTCAGGCATTCGTGGTAAAAAAGCGATGATCAGTCGCTGATCTGTTGGCATTGCGCTGAATCGACTGGCATACTCAATATGGGTGACCAGTTGTGCATTCAGGGCTGCCAATATTTTAGCGGTAATATACAAAGCCCGATCCAGGGCATGCCGCATGTTTTCATCAGCATCCAGGATATTGCCAACGGGTAACAATGGCATTATCTGTATTTCCCATTGGGACGTTTGCGCTTTAGGGACAAAAATCATGATCTGTTCATCGGAATATATGATCAGTTCATGCGGGCCTTTATTGTGATCATCCATCCTCTTGTTGGTTTGTATGGCCTGAATATAAGCATCAAAAAAAGATGTTCCGGTCTCCTGATAGAATTGCTCAATAAAATCAGCTACTAAATCACCACATGCATAGCTTGAAATGGATGAACTGTTTTTTGAATCCGTTGGAACCTTTTTAGGAATCATGGCGTATTGCTGATGAATTTGCTGATGAGAGGCATGCAAACGATAATGATTGGGCGCATAGCCAAATCCAAAATTCCATCCCCAGAGATTACTGTCAAATGCCAGGCATTCTGGAGATTGTTTCAGTTGGCGTTGAATTGTTTTTCGAAGGGTTTCCAATGCATCTGATGACAGTGTATTTTGATGAGGATTGATGGAAATACCCAGTTGATGTGCCAGATGAACATAAATGCGCTGGTAAAACAAATGACGCATCCCAATCATATCGTCAATATTCAAGGATTGAATATCATATCTGATGGCATCGTTTGCCATATTGGCAGCAAAATGCCCCCAGGGAATGTAACTGTTCTCGCGCAGGTATTCAAATACATGACTATCTTGTTTGAAAAATTCTCCAACAATGGGGCTGTTTCCCTGAACCCCCGGACGAAGCACCATTGCTTCTTTATAAATATCTGGCAAATAAGGATTGTTGACAAGGGTCTCAAAGATGATGGGATGATGAATAACCGGATACGCCCTGCCGTTTTTGTCGCATTGATATTTCAGTCCTGATGGTTGAAAGGAATGGTCATAAACGAAATCACAGACCTGTTGCGCTAAATGAATCAGATCATTTTTATCGGATGATGTTGATGCAATGGTCAACTGAATCGCTTCTGGCAAGTGATTCCATAAGTTATCCATTTTTTCAGAATCAATTTCCATCTGACCGGCCCATTTTAAAAGGGTTTGGGTGGAGGAAAAGCAGGGGGATGCTTTTAAAGTGATTTCCGCACGGGTTGATTTTTTTTTATCTGCCCATCGTTTTTGAATAAACGTCGTGCCTTTAAAAGGAAAGGCATTGGGGATTTCATAGATCACATCTGCGTGTTGAACATGAATATCATGTTTGGGGAAATTATCGCTATTCACATGAAGGCTGCCATCTGGAAATTGTCCCAATGTTTGAATAGCACTGTTTTCTCTTAGATTATCAACATGATAGTGTGGTCGATGAATGCCATAAACAAAGTTTCCATCAGGTGCGACACAGGTTCTGACAGGCATAACTCACTCCAATGTCCGATTAATTATTGCCACTGATTATCTTTCCAACAAGTAAGGTTAAAATGCAATGATATTATATATTTCGTTTTTACGAATCATCTTCATCTGTTTGATAAATATTGGCCGGTATGTAATTATCATCTGTGTCACTTGCACCATCATCATCATAATCATAATCATCCGGTTCGGTACTCCCTTCCAGAATAGACAGCATAATACCGACATGGCTGTTCAATTCTGCTGCTTGCGCTGAAAGTTCTTCCGTGGCACCGGCATTTTGCTGTGTAACATCTTCCATCTGAGATAAAGCAAGATTGATCTGCTCAATGCCCTGAGTTTGCATGTCTGATGCTTTTGCAATTTCACTGACCAGTTGGGTGACTTCATTGGCAATAGCATTGACCTCAGAAAAAGCATTGCTCGTTTTGTTCACCAACTCGCTACCATCCTTGATTTTACTCACATTAAGTGCAATGAATTGTTCTGTTGTTTTAGCCGCTTCAGCCGAGCGTAACGCAAGGATACGAACTTCATCAGCAACAACGGCAAAACCGCTTCCCGCTTCTCCGGCAGTTGCAGCTTCAATGGATGCATTCAAAGAAAGAATATTGGTTTGAAAAGAAATGTCATCAATGGTTTTGATCACTTTTACGGTTTCATCGCTGGTTTGAGATATTTCTCTCATAGAATCACGCAAAGCTGTCATGGACTGATTGGTACGTTCGATCAATTCATTCACTTTTTTCATTCGTTTATCAGCTTCATTGGCATTCTGATTGTTTCTTTTGGTCATTGAAGATATATTTTCCATAGATGCCGATGTTTCCTCAAGGCTTGCAGCCTGCAAGTTTGCCCCTCCTGAGATATCAATACTGGCATTATTGAGTTGTTGACTGCTTTTGGACAAATGTTTTGTGATGTCATCAAATTGACTTTGTACTGTTTTGAACTCAATCTGACTGAAATTTGTCAGTCCCTGAAAAATTTCTTTGATCGGCCCGGTAATGGCACGGGTTAAAACAATCGAAATAAAAATAGAAATGACAATACAGGCAATCGTTCCCAGAGCGATCATCTTTTGTGCCAGACTTGCTGATTCCTTTGCCTGATTTTGTCGTTCAATCATTCGCTTATTTTCATCCATAATAAATTCAGCTAAATTTTTACGAACCTGATCCATAAGGCGACTGCCGGTTCCAGCCTCGATGAGCGCTGTTACATCAGCCATAATCGATCGATTTTTATTGGCTTCCACACGTTTATTAATTTCAGGTTCAGCATCTTCGTTTAGCCATTGTGTCACAAGCTCTCTCACATTGATAATATTCGCTTCGGTTTCTTCAATAGCAAAAGCATTCTCGATAAAATCGGAAAGATTCATGAGCGTATCTTCAAATTTTTGTTTTTTTTGGTCATACTCTTCAGTAAATTTTTCATCGCCAGTGATGGCATAACCGCGTAAGCTTTTTTCCATCTGATCCACACATCGACCGACAATCACAATCATTCGGCTTGCCCATTCGCTTTTATCAGTATCAAAGGCATCTATTAAATCTTCAATAATAAATTCAATCTCATCCAATATTTTAAAACTTTTATCACTGTTAATAAATTCAGATATTTCTTGAAAATCCTTTTCACCATCAGAGACTTGTTGACGCATCTCTACCAGCGGGTCTGTAATTTCTGTTTGCCATGTTTGCAAAAGCTCCTGCATCTCTTCAAAATATGCAACTATTTCTTCACGATCAAAAGTTGCAGCGATGATCTGATGAATATATTTTTCATGACGAAAAAAAGCATCTTTGGCATTTCGATACTTCAATAAGAATTCATCTTTTCCTGTAATCAAGTAACCGCGCATGCCGGATTTCAGGTTTTCGATATCAGAGGTAATGGCCATGATTAAATTGTTTCCATTGATATTTTCAGAATTTAAAAAATCAATCTCAAGGGCCTCTAGAGAGATTGCAACCTGTTCCAATTTTTCTTTTCCTATACCGGAAGCAAGTTTTTCTTTGACATAAAGGTCATTTTGTATGGTGACTGCGACCTGGCGTCGCTCGGCAATTTCAGGGGTTGCCGCCTTGTCATTCCAATTTTCAATTAATTTTTCAATACTGTGAAGGCGTGCGACCTGTTCTGGTTCATCTTTTACAAGCTTGATAGAGATACTGACTTTTTCTTTCAAATTTTTATTGCCATTGAGGTACGGGGTTAAAAATTCTTCTTTTCCAGCAATTAAAAATCCGCGCTCACCGCTTTCAAGGTCACTGATGATTTTTTCAATATCTTTGGCACTTCCCATGATACGATGACTGAAATCCACCCAGGCACTCGTTTCTAATAGGGCTTTGATGTTAATCATGCACACGACTCCAAGAACGACCACCAATAATAATGGTGCACAACTGCCCAACATCATTTTAGTTCTTAGGCCCAGATGACTAAACATATTCGGTCTTCCCTTTCTCAAAAAATTTGATCAGAAACATAAATTAGAAAATTTAATATGAAATACGATAATATGTCAACACTAATCCTATCAATTTATATGATCATTTTCAATAAAAGAACTTGATTTTCAGGCATGGTGAAAAAATTTTAACAAAGTGCTTGCTTATCATAAAAAAGTTTGATACAAAATGTAACTATACTATAAAATGATCACGGACTTACATACCATATCGAGACGCAGAGAGGAAGCTTTGAATGGCTAAAAAGAAAAATAAAAGCAGGAAGTTAAGAAAAAATAAGCAAAGTAAATTATTGAATATGAGCGATGAGCAACGCATCGAGTCAGCCCGCGAAAAATTGTCTGAAAACAATGCGCGGGATGCGATTTCGATTTTAAAATTGGTCAACAAAAATGATCCCTCAAACCCAATGGTCAATGACTTGCTGTTCCAATCGTACATGCTAAGGGAAAATCAATTGATCAAAAAAGGCATGCGCGTTGAAGCTCAGGCGATTCTTGATCAGGCTTTTGAATATCTACCTGATTTTTCAGTAATTTCAGAGGATAATTTGTTCGTTTACCTGACAAAAACATCATTGCCCATGGCGGTTGATGCCTATTTGTCCTATTTGCGAAAACAAAGGGAGTCTAAACGATCGGAACATTTACTGGCTGACAGGATTTGTCAAACCGGTCACTGGCAATTATTAAATATTTTTGATGAAAACCATTTGCTTCGAAAAGATAGTGCCATCATGAAGAGTGTCCGGCCTTACATGGTTGATGGCCAATGGAATGAAGCGTTTAAGGCCTTGAAACCGTTGTCCAGGCTGTCGCCTTATTCAGAATATAAATTATTGTGTCGGGGAATGGCTGCATTTTATGATGAAGATGATACATCTATGGTTCAATCCTTCAATCGTATTCCTGAATTTTTTTCACTGTACCCGACAATTCAGGAATTAAAAGTGATTGTGTCTCCGGTTGAAAGTTTTAAAAGAAAGGGCCACGCAATCAGCAAAATCGAATATTTATGGGATGGGCCGGTTCACATTGATCGACAAATCGGGCAATTGATCCCAGCCGTTGATAACGGCAAACGTAATGAGGTCATATCGATTATTCAATCTGTCGCCAAAGCCCTGTATCCTAAACAACCGGAATGGGCAACCCTGTATATATTGCTGCTCCTTTTTTCTCAACGTAGAATACAACAGGAACATACTTATCTTATTGAAGATATCGCTAAGGCACTGCTGGCTAAAAAACCATTTCTTTTATTTAAAACCAAAATCGATTACAAATATTCAAAATGGCCTTTTTTAAGTGCCGCACGGTATATCGACTGTTTGAAAACCGAATTTTCAGACACCCAATCACAAAAAATTGCAAAAGCCATGATTTTGCTTCAAACAGCACACCGATGGTTTGAAGACCGCATTGAATTGAGATCCAAAGGACTTGCTTTTTTTCCTCGTCCACTGAACCTGGAAT
>PEAL01000272.1 GCA_002753725.1 Deltaproteobacteria bacterium | reverse complement strand
ATTGGAGTTTAAAATAGATGATAAAACCGTCAGATATAAAAGGCCTCAGCCAGTTAGCGACAGATAGTGTTTCCGGCATTACCAATATTGTGGCCAATATGCATAAAACCATTGATCGGACCCCAGGATTGTTTGGTGCAACAACTCTTGGTCCCATTGGAGCCATAACAGACATTGTTTATCAAAGCATTCACGCTGTCAACAATGTGGTTCGCAACGGTATTGAGACAATTGTTGAACAAATCGAGCCCTTATTTGAAGATAAAATAACATCACTTCCCGAACGAGAAGCCATCCTGGCAGCTATAAACGGGGTATTGGGTGATTACCTCGTTGAACAAAAAAATCCATTGGCTTTGCCCATGACGCTTAAATACAAGGGAAAACCACTCAATCTTGAAACTCTTGACATCAATACCCAGATCCCTGAGTTTTCTGGTAAATTGATTGTGCTGGTTCACGGTCTGTGTATGAATGACAATCAATGGCTGTATAACAATCACGATCATGGACAGAACCTGGCTAATGACCTTAAGTATACCCCCCTTTATCTTCATTACAATACAGGTCTCCATATTTCCATCAATGGCCGTTCTTTTTCAGACATGTTGGAAAAATTGCTGACCCAGATACGGGTTAAAAAATTTGTCATTCTGACCCATAGCATGGGGGGATTGATCACACGCAGTGCTTACCATTATGGGGTCTCTTCAGGTTACAAATGGCCGAGTCTTCTGAAAAAACAAATATTTTTGGGGACGCCGCATCACGGCGCACCATTGGAACAAGGCGGCAACTGGATAAATACACTGCTGGATTTCATCCCTCATACTGCGCCATTTGCAAGTTTGCCAAAAATCCGAAGTGCTGGAATAACAGATTTGCGTTACGGTTCTTTGTTGGATGAAGACTGGCAATCCAATGATCGTTTTGATAACATCCCGGATAACCGTCACCCCATCCCCCTTCCTCAAAAGGTTAAGAATTATGCCATTGCCGCAAATATAAGCCTTGATCAGGAAAGTCTTAAAAACGATATTATTGGTGACGGTCTTGTACCGATTGATAGTGCATTGGGAAAGCATCCAAAACCTGAATACTGTCTGTCTTTTCCGGAATCTAATTGCTGGATCGGATATGGATTGAATCATTTAGATTTGCTTTGCCATGCGAGTGTATATGATAAAATAAAGCAATGGTGTTCATGATATTAATCATGCGCGAATTTACTTCATAGGGCCCATTGGCTCCAGAAGAACAATGAAAAAATTTCAATGAAACCCATTGATATCCAAAAACTTTTTATCATCAGTGGCATCTGGGGATTTTTTGTTGGCTTGATGCATCCCCACTGGCAGCTGGCTTTAGAGGGGGGACAGGTCTGGGCAGGTTTGGTGCTTTACCCTCAAAACAATCCCAATGTCATGTATTTAAATCATGCATGGACACTTTTCCATCAAATCACAGGGATGTTTCTAAATCTGGGTATCTCTGAAAAATTTCTAACACTGATGATCAGCGGACTGCTTGCAATGGTATCTATTCAGGCCATTTCTGGCCTGGTTTTTATTTTTTCAAGATCACTCCCTTTTTCTGTTTTATTTCCTGTTATTTATTACCTTCTGGAAAAAAAAATGCCCCTGGGGGCCAATTATCCGATTATGCTGTGGGATGTTCCTCACACATACGGAGCGTTATCCCTGTCTTTGGTTGTTTTAATCGTCGTGATGTATGGGCTGAAAAAAAATTGGGCATCCGGATTTTTGCTGGGGCTTTTGCCTTCCATACATATTGCATGGGCATGTTTTTTATACCTTATCTTTTTTTTGATATTCTGGATAGTGTCAAACCGAAAATATCAATGGATGTCCATACTGCCAGGATTGATTGCTGGCGGAACGATCAGTCTTGTAAGCTTTATCGATTATCGATATAGATGCTTAGCATTTCCAGAAATATCGAATGCCTTAGATCACTATTTACAGGCATTCCAACAATGGGATTGTCATCGTGCTGCTATTCCTGTCAGTCATCCTGCAATCTGGATCAATCTTTTCGCATTGATTTATAGTCTGTCTTATTTGCGACACAAAAAAAATAGTTCATCCGAGCAATACATCATATACGCATTCATGACAGGCTGTTCACTATTGGGGTGTATGGGCGCTATTTTATCTCATTATCCAGATCAGACACCCTTTTTCATTTATCAACTGATGCCAACTCGCCTGTTAAATATCAATGGTGTTTGCTTTATTGCCTGTCTGGCAGGTCAGTTGACGATGAGGATATTTCGAGGATATCTATTGATTACCCTTGCAACAGCGGGATATCTTTTCGGATATGATATCACTTTCTGGATAGCAGCCTTCAGTGGAACAGGTATTTATTTTGGGATATCGGTTTTTCGTGAAATATTTCCAACCCCTTATATCCGATGGCGGTCAGTATGTGTTCATCATTTTCTATGGAAACAAATGCCCATCATTCTATTCATGATGATTCACATTCAATTTATTGCAGCAAATCTTTCACATATACAAAAATTCTATACACATACAGACACGGTTCTTGAGAAGGTTCATCAAACAAAGGGCTTGTTACTGACAGCTTCAGACATGATGTTAATTCAAGCCCGAACGCGTCGTCCCGTGCTTTTGTATGGTGAGTCTTTGGATATGCTCATGTATGCATTGCCATCAGCACCGACTGTGACTGCCATCCTTCAAGATATCTATGCTGTTTCGTTGTTCAATCCTCCAGAAGCAGTGATGCATCAAGGCGGGTTGACACGGTGTATCGATCAAGTGGCATGGGAAGAACGTTCCATTGAAGAATGGATGAAAATAAAAGAAAAATACCATGTCACCCATGTTCTGACATATGCAAATTATCACTTGAATCTCAATCTTGTTGTAAAAAATGAACATTATGCATTATTTGTGATTGGCGATAGTGATCGTTCCGCCTCAAAACAATAGCTTTTGGGATCGTTAGAATAACCAACACAGCGGATGTTCCACTGTCACATCCATGTCATACCGTAACATGCCTTCAGCAAATTGTAATTGGCATCCGGTACAGGGGGTTAACACATGAGTGATTTTTTGATTTGAAAAAGCTTCCATTCGCTGGTCAAATATTTTCATTGAAAGATCAAAGTGGCTCAGTTGAAATTTTCCACCATTTCCACAGCACTGGCTATCAGAGTAGTGAATATTGGCATGGGAAAAAGGGGTGAACAGTTTTTTGGGTAAAGGTAATTGGGTTTTTCCAAACCTCTGATGACAGGGATGATGATACCAGACGTTTTCTTTTGGAGGTCCTTCACAAGATTTTTTGAGGGCAATAAGGTCATTCCGATCAAAACTTTCCAAAAGGAACATCATGGCATCTTTTTGACAACGTGCAATTTTTTGAGCCCGACAATGATACTCAGGATCATCTTTGAACAGATCTGCCCACTGATGAATATGCGCACCACAGGATGCACAGGTTGTCAATACAATATCTGGAGATAGTTGATCAATGATATCAATGTTTTGTCTGGCAAGGGCGATCGCATTGGTTTGATCGCCTGATGCAAAAAAAGGCAGGCCACAACACACCTGATCTTTGGGAACAAAGGGATGAATATTTTTGCGTTCTAACAGTTTCACCAGGGCAGCTGCTGTTTCAACAAAAAAATAATTTGCACCGCAGCCGGTAAAATAAACAATCCTTTTTGATGGTTGCTCCTGGTGTTGAATGGAATACGCTTCTGTAAAGGATTTTACCGAAATTTTCGGTAAAAATTGACGATGGCTGATGGATGCTATGGGAAAACGCAAATGCATACCGCTGGTTTCCGGAAGTTTTTTACTCATCAATCGTTGAAAAATAGAACCGCTTGTTCGAAAGAATTGGCTGGATGAACTTTTTTTTGAAAGGGTTTTCAACGAAGACAGCATGATTTTTTCTTTGTGGCTTTTGGATAAGCCCTGCCGCATTTGCTGAATACACGCATGGGTGGCAACCTGATTGGGACAGGATTGGGCACAGGCCCCACATAATAGACATCGAGAAATTAACTGACGAAAGCGGGATGATTGGCTGAATTCTGGGTGGGATTGGCTCCATTCAATAAGCGCCATCTTTCCACGCGCAACATCGGTTTCTTCCAGACTTACCTGATACACCGGACAGACACTCATGCACGCACCACATCGAATACATGTACCCGAATAATTTTTTGATAGGATGGTTAATTCTTTGGTCATACATTCAAGGCTCTGGAAAAATTTTTCCGGGGTTGAGGATACCTTTGGGGTCAAACGCTTTTTTGATCTGCTTCATCAGGTACTGCTCGCCAGGGTTAAGTTCTTTATAAAGATATCCAGATTTGGTGATACCAATGCCATGCTCGCCAGATAATGTGCCTCCCAATGCCAGCGTATAATCAAAAATAGATTCAATAACCGTGTCTGCTTTCTTTTTGGCAACAGGATCATTTTTATCCAGCATGACAGTGAAATGGATGTTGCCATCGCCTGCATGGCCGAATGTAACCATTGTCAATCCCGTTGCGTGTCGTAATTCATCCACTTTATCCACAAAATCCGGGATCAGACTTCGTGGTACAACGATATCTTCATTAATTTTATCAGGTGCATAGCGGTAGAGGGCTGGAGAGATGGCCTTTCTTGCCTGCCATATGGACTGCGCCTGAAGTGAATTTTCTGCTTTGGTCACAGAAATGGCCTGACTTTCTGTGACCAAAGCAATGACATCCTGTATATCTGTGTGAACCTGTCCAGGGGCACCGTCCATTTCAATAATCAGCATGGATTTTGCCTCATCCGGGATACCGCCTGGAAAATCCAGTGGCATGCAGGCCATGGCTGCATGATCAAGGTATTCAATGGTTTTGGGAATCAATCCTTTTCGGATAATTTTAGAAACATTTTCCGCTGCTTTATGCATGGATGCATAAAAAACCACCAGGGTTTGAACACATTTGGGATGGGGTAACAATCTCAGCGTCATTTGGGTGATAATTCCCAATGTCCCTTCTGAACCGGTGAGCAATCGGGTTAAATCATATCCCACTACACCTTTGGCTGTTCTCACACCGGTTTGAACAATATCACCGCCTGGAATGACAAATGTGAGCCCCAGAACATAATCCCGTGTGACACCATATTTGACAGCAGAAGGCCCGCCAGCACATTCAGCAACATTTCCACCCAATGTTGAATACGCTGAACTTGAAGGATCTGGCGGATAAAACAACCCCATACTTTGGACACGTTTATGAAAGATACCGGTGACCACACCGGGTTCAACATCAGCCACCAGATTATCCATATCAATTGAAATAATTCGGTTCATGCGTGTTAACACCACGAGCAATCCACCCTTGACTGGCAAAGAACCACCCGTTAAGCCTGATCCCGCCCCTCTTGGAACCACGGGGAATTCAGCCTCCTGTGCCAGGGATAAAATATTGGATACCTGCTCTTGATTTTCTGGAAAAACAATGGCATCAGGCAAATAGTGCAAATTGGTGGCATCATAAGCATAACTGATACGATCAGCATCGGAAACCAATACTTTTCCGGTGATAGTTTTCAGCTTTTGGATAATTGTTCTATTTAATGATGAATGTTGGTTCATGAGTGTCAATCATTCGTTTATTGGGTTTATCCCTCAGAATCTATTGGGTCAAAATACCGAATCTTGACAGGTTTTCGACCCGCAACTGTCTGATATTTTTCTTTTGGATATCCAATACCAATAACAGCATAAATGTTTTCATGCACCGGTATGTTGAAATGTTTTTTTATTGATGGATCTCTTTTCATCGCTTCAACGGCAAATCCAATTAAACAGGTACCCAGGCCCATAGCATGAGCCGCTAAAAGGATATTTTGACTGGCCAGAAGCGCATCCTCCTGAGCTGAAAAGGATATCTTTGTATTACCCCCAACCAAAATTGCTGCTGTTGCTCCATGAAACAGTCGATCGGTGCCTTTTTCTTCAAACTCTTGAATACCTTCTTTAACTTTTGCGTAATAATTCCGGTAGTATTTCCCCAGTTCATCTTTGGAAAGCACATAAGATAGCAGGCGTAAAGGAAAGCTTTCAGCCATGCGGTTCAACGATTTATAATAGTCCATGATATAACGACCAAAGGTCATCAATGATTTTTGATCCTGAAGAACAGTAAAGGTCCATCCCTGGCTGTTTGAGCCTGATGGTGCTGATATCCCAATTTTAATCAGATCAGTGAGAATCTCACGGGGAACGGTTTTTTGGGAATAATTTCGACAAGAGCGACGGGATCGCATGAGTCGGACAAGGTGCTGAATATCGGATGCTCCAAAATTCAGCCAATCGGCTTGCTCTTCAAAGGTGGTGCAGGTCAAGCTTGGATCAAGGGCGCCCACCTGAATAGCATTTTCCGGACAAATTGCAGCGCAATGTCCGCACTGAATGGATTCATCGCCTGTCACGCAGGCTTTTCCATCACGTAATGACAGCGTGTTTGCTGGACAAACAGAAATACATAGACCACAGCCAATGCATTTGTCTGAATCGATAATCGTTGTAACTTGATTCATAATCATGAATAAATTCCTTCGTTTATGGTCAATTTTTAGGGTCTATAGATTTTTAAGGTCTATAGGATGGCACGCGCACAGCCAAGACCTTGCCCCGAGCTGTTTCGATATTTTGAGCAAACACCGAACAGTGAACGTAGGATTTACGAGTTTCACATTCAGTCACATGGGCACGAAGAACAAGTTCAGTTTCAGTTGGGGTTGGTTTGAGAAATCGAACATTCAATTCAGCGGTGACAAAATAAATATCAGGCGCTGATGTCATATCTGGATTTTCCAAACGATAGGCATGGGCCATTGCCGTGCAAATACTATGACAATCAATCAAAGAAGCAATCAAACCACCATAGACAACCTTTGGAAAAGCAGTATGATGGGATTCTGGTAGAAACCGACAAATGCCCTCATCCGCTTCCCAGTAACTTTTTATTTGAAGTCCTTTAGGGTTGTTTCGCCCACAGCCATAGCAAATAGCAACATCATCAGGAAAATAATCTTGAAATGCAAGAGGTTTCATTCTTTGTTCCAATTCGTCAAGAGGTACTGTAAAAAAATATTTAACTTAACTTAGGAATGTTTGAAAAATAAGTTCCCCATTTTTTAATTACGTATGCGGTTATGTTCTGTAGAGACAAGGCATGCCTTGTCTCTACGTTCGTTAACCGATAATGT
>PEAL01000271.1 GCA_002753725.1 Deltaproteobacteria bacterium | reverse complement strand
CCTTCTGCCTCTACTTCCACTTGATAGGTCCGCTTCAATCACGCTTCAGGCAAGGTGAATCCAAACGTGGTTCCCTGGTTCACACAACTGTTGACCCAAATTGTTCCACCATTTTTTTCCACAAATTCTTTGCACAAAATCAATCCCAGTCCGGTTCCTTTTTCGCCATCGGTGCCAGGATTGCTTTTTGTTTCTTGAAGAACAAATAATTTTTCAAGCTTATCTGAACTCATTCCAATACCATTATCTGACACGGAAACGTCAATAAAACCATCGATTTTTCTGGATGTCATCGTAATCGTTCCATCTGAAGGCGTAAATTTCAAGGCATTTGAAACCAGATTGCGCACAACAGTTTTTATCATATTAACATCACCGCGAACCTGAACATCGTCGATGATTTCGTTGACAAATTGAATATTTTTACTTTTTTGATGTTCCTGAAGCAGATCCATTGTTTCATCGACCAGTTGTGTCAAGGAAACCGTTGATGGCACGAACGATATATTGCCTTGTTGAAGCATGGACCATTCCAGTAAATTTTCAAATAATTTCAAAGCATTTCTCACAGACGTGGACAGCCTGTTGGAAAATTTTTTCAAGCGTTCATCATCGGATTTTGAAAGCATCCGACGCATTAAGTCCGATGAGCCCGCAATGGGCGTAAAGATACCGCGCATATCGTGTGAAATAATCGAAATAAATTTATCTTTTGTTGCATTCACTTCTGCCAGTTCTTTTTTCTGGCGTTGTATCGTCAAATGGGTGGTGACCCGGGCCAGGACTTCATCTTGTTGAAAGGGTTTGGTGATATAATCGACGCCACCCACTGAAAACCCCTTGACTTTATCCATAGACTCGGAAAGGGCACTGATAAAAATGACAGGAATATCTTTTGTGCTGCGATCTTGTTTCAAGCATTGACACGTCTGGTATCCATCCATGCCCGGCATCATGATATCCAGTAAGATTAAATCCGGTTGCCCTGCTTTGGCAGCCGTTAAAGCACCTTCACCATCAGTCGCAATCAGTATTTCAAAACCAAAATGATTCAGATAGTCGATCAAGACGCTTAAATTGGCTGGCGTATCATCAACAAGCATGATTGTTGCTGTTGCATCTTTTGCATAATCAGTCAAGGAGTCCTCCAATTAATTGTTTAATTTCATTAATGTTAAATGCCGTTGAAAGGGCGTATAGTTTTTCACCAAAGGCTGCAAATTGTTCATTCTCTTTTAAAGCCTTTGCCTGTTTTTTAATGCGTAAAATATCACCTTTTATTGCAAGCTGATGGAGATATTCAAGTGTTTCCGATGGAATTTTAAGGGCTTCAATTTCAGTGCCACTTTTTTGAGGGTCGGTTTGTTTTGATGGTTCAAGATTTAAATACGTGATCAGTCGAATGAAGAGATCATCCATTTGAACGGGTTTGGCTAAAAAATCATCACATCCGGATGTAAAACATTTTTTTCGAGCATCTTCAGTCACGTTGGCAGTTATTGCAATAACAACAGTATTTTTCAGCAAAGGCATTGTCTTTATCTGGCGGATGGCATCATAACCGTTCATTCGGGGCATGGCAATATCCATAAGAATGACATGAGGAACGAACGCCGCTGCTTTTTCCAGGGCATCAGCGCCATCAATGGCTTCAAACAATTGAAAACCATACGTTATCAGCATATCTTTGAGCATCATCCGATTTTCAGACTGGTCATCAGCAATTAATATTTTGTAATGGTTTCCAGCAGTGGGCGATAATTCGACAGGGGTAGTTGATGATGGCCGTTGCCACTGGATTTCAGGACATGTAACCTCAAACCAGAACGTACTTCCTTTTCCAGGGGTGCTTTCCAGATTGAGTTCACTGTTCATCATGTGAATCAGACGTTTACTGATAGCAAGTCCCAAGCCAGAGCCCTCTATTTGTGAAGAGGACTTGAGTTGTTGAAATGATTCAAAAATAATTTTTTGTTGTTCAGATGAAATACCGATGCCTGTATCGATGACCTTAAAACAAATCGCTTTGCCTTTTAGAAAAACATCGAAAATAACGGTGCCCATTGGAGTAAACTTAACCGCATTACCCAATAAATTCAACAGGATTTGGCGAAGCCGCTTGTCATCTGCCAAAATGGCTGGCGGAACATCCTGTGCTTTTTGATAAACCAGTGCAATATTTTTTTGAGATGCACGAATACGAATAATTTCAACGATGTTTTCCAGAAAATCATCCAGTGACAGCGCCACGGGAAAAAGTTCCATTTTTCGTGCCTCGATTTTGGATAAATCCAGGATGTCGTTAATGAGCATCAATAAGTGTTCGCCACTGCGATGCATCACTGAAAGGGCATTGTGTTGTTTTTCAGTTAAACGGGTGTCACGCGTCAGGAGTTGCGTATAACCGAGAATACCATTTAAAGGCGTTCGAAGTTCATGGCTCATATTGGCCAGGAATTCACTCTTGGCCTGGTTTGCTGTTTCGGCTATTTTTCGTGCATCGTTCAATTCACCGGTGCGCTCTTTTACGCGCTGCTCAAGTTCTTGATTGAGCGTTTGAAGTTCGCTGTTCAAACGATTCAACTCTGATTCGTAGCGTTTGCGCTCTGTCACATCTCTGGATAAACAATAATAAACATCCTCTCCAGACCATTTTCCAAGGGTCAGGCGGGTTTCAACATGAATGATCTGTCCATGACGTGTCAACAGGCATTCAGGAAAATGAATGCCATCATTGTTTTTCCCTGATGTGTCATCTATTTTTTTTAATGTTGATGGTTTCAGATGATCAATGTGTGCGCCCAGCAGATCATCTGGATGATATCCCAAAACATTTTCAACAATAGGATTGAAATGACGAATGATACCATCCGTTGTGATAATGAATAAAAAGTCCTCGATGGAGTCAAATAATGTTTTGAAATTTAACCGATTGGCTTCAAGATCATCCCTGGTTTTACGCAGTTCTGCCTCGGGTCGTATCAAAGAGACCTGTTCGTTAAGAACAACAGCATCTATTTCACCATTTTGAATGGCTTTGATGACCGCTTCAGCACGTTCGAGACGTTGTTTGAGTATGTTATCGTCTGTTGGATGAAACATTGTTTCTTTCAATTTAACAAATCCCGTTGGCCTTGTATTCTTCACAATAATCCAGCTCCCATCCTTTATAAATCAATACCAGTTTTTTAAGCTGTGTGCTGCCAACCGTGTTTTTAACCCGTTCTGACTGTGCATATTGATCCAACTGTTTTCTGGCATCTGCAATTTTTTCCTGTTGAATGGTATCAGAATACGCACTTCTGGAAATGTATTTCAGCTCGATCAAATATGCATAGTTCACATCTGGATATCTTGCCAGAAAAGGTTCCAGGTAGATATCTGAAAAGCCTTTGTTCATCTCCTGTTCCGATTGCGTAATATATAATTCTGTGACATTGAAATAGGCCAATAAAAAACCCTGGATTACTTTTTCACCATTTAAATAATCACGAATGGCGGTTTGTTGATCGATTTGTTCGGCCAGGAATTGAAAAAAGGGTTTCCAGTCACCGCGAAAGGCCATATCACGCATATATTTTGATAATAACCAGATATCTACTTTGAAAATATTGACATCTTCAAAACCACCACGGATGTAGCTATACATCAACTTTTGAATGGTTAAATTCGGTATTTTCAATAAGAACACACCATCTTGCGATCCAGTGATGGTCAGCAGTCCAAAATAATATAACAGCGATATAAAATTTTCCTGGCGGGTTAGTTCTTCAACAGGAAAACTGTCAACAATATCGGAAGTAATTTCCTGATTTTCGATGATACTTTTCAACCGGCTGAAATTGCCATTCAATCGATGATCGATGGTCATCAGGTAACGAAGTTTTTTGTAGTCAATTTTTACATTTTGATCGATCAATTTTTGGGGAAGCGATTTTTCTTGCATTGCTTGTTGAATAAAAAACAACACCATGTCTGAATTAAACAAGAACGACCGGGCATTTATTGTAAAGCAGTAATGATTATACCAACGTTTCATCACGTCCATGCATAATTCTGGATCAAGCGTTAAATCACCTGTTTGATGGTAATACATTAAGAGGGATCGGGTTTCATCCTCTGTAAATCCCATAAATTCATTGATATTGGCATTCAGACTGATATTTGATCCAATATTGAATCCACTGGTGACATCATCCATTGTCACCGGCGAAACGCCTGTAATAAACAATTTAGACAGGCCAGAATCCGGCATGGAGGTCATACTTTTTAACAAATTAAAAAAATATCGAAAAGACCCTTCTCCATGTGTTAATTCCAAATATGCGCTCGTTCCAGATGTTGTTAGAATGGTGTTGGTAAAATTATCATATTCATCGATAAACATGTAAATTTTTAATTTTTGTCTGGAACAATAAAAACAAATTTCTTGGAATTTATTTTCAATGGAAGGAAGTGATTGAATTTTCAATATAACGCCATCATCGAAAAAATGATGATATCGTATTAAAAAATCATCAAGACTTCTGTCGATATATCTTTCAAAGGACACCTGTTCTTTTTGAATGGATGGATTGACACTGGAAAAATTAAACGCAAGGGTCAGGTACGAATTCTTATCAGGTGTGGGATTTTTTCCAATATACGTATCTTTGAACAGTTCTTCAAATTCATCTCTTCTGTTGATATCATAATAATATTGAAGGAGATTGATCCACAACGATTTGCCGAAACGTCTCGGTCGAATGAGAAACAGATAATTGGATAGTTTTTCAAGCTCGGGAATAAAGTGGGTTTTATCCACATAATAGCCATTTTCTCGAATAATTTTTCCATAATCCGCATCGCCATAAGGTATTTTTTTGACTTGCATGATGTCCTCCTTTAATAGCTAAATGTATTCTTCACAATAATCCAGCTCCCATCCTTTATAAATCAATACCAGTTTTTTAAGCTGTGTGCTGCCAACCGTGTTTTTAACCCGTTCTGACTGTGCATATTGATCCAACTGTTTTCTGGCATCTGCAATTTTTTCCTGTTGAATGGTATCAGAATACGCACTTCTGGAAATGTATTTCAGCTCGATCAAATATGCATAGTTCACATCTGGATATCTTGCCAGAAAAGGTTCCAGGTAGATATCTGAAAAGCCTTTGTTCATCTCCTGTTCCGATTGCGTAATATATAATTCTGTGACATTGAAATAGGCCAATAAAAAACCCTGGATTACTTTTTCACCATTTAAATAATCACGAATGGCGGTTTGTTGATCGATTTGTTCGGCCAGGAATTGAAAAAAGGGTTTCCAGTCACCGCGAAAGGCCATATCACGCATATATTTTGATAATAACCAGATATCTACTTTGAAAATATTGACATCTTCAAAACCACCACGGATGTAGCTATACATCAACTTTTGAATGGTTAAATTCGGTATTTTCAATAAGAACACACCATCTTGCGATCCAGTGATGGTCAGCAGTCCAAAATAATATAACAGCGATATAAAATTTTCCTGGCGGGTTAGTTCTTCAACAGGAAAACTGTCAACAATATCGGAAGTAATTTCCTGATTTTCGATGATACTTTTCAACCGGCTGAAATTGCCATTCAATCGATGATCGATGGTCATCAGGTAACGAAGTTTTTTGTAGTCAATTTTTACATTTTGATCGATCAATTTTTGGGGAAGCGATTTTTCTTGCATTGCTTGTTGAATAAAAAACAACACCATGTCTGAATTAAACAAGAACGACCGGGCATTTATTGTAAAGCAGTAATGATTATACCAACGTTTCATCACGTCCATGCATAATTCTGGATCAAGCGTTAAATCACCTGTTTGATGGTAATACATTAAGAGGGATCGGGTTTCATCCTCTGTAAATCCCATAAATTCATTGATATTGGCATTCAGACTGATATTTGATCCAATATTGAATCCACTGGTGACATCATCCATTGTCACCGGCGAAACGCCTGTAATAAACAATTTAGACAGGCCGGAATCCGGCATGGAGGTCATGCTTTTTAACAAATTAAAAAAATATCGAAAAGACCCTTCTCCATGTGTTAATTCCAAATATGCACTCGTTCCAGATGTTGTTAGAATGGTGTTGGTAAAATTATCATATTCATCGATAAACATATAAATTTTTAATTTTTGCCTGGAACAATAAAGAAATATTTCCTGAAGTTGTTTGTCTACAAAAGGATAAGATTGAATTTTTTGTATCTGTTCTTTATCAAAATACGCAGTGTATCGAAGTAAGAAATCGTTAATCATACTGTCCAGATATCTATCAAATGATGCCTGTACCTTTTGAATGGATGGATTGACACTGGAAAAATTAAACGCAAGGGTCAGGTACGAATTCTTATCAGGTGTGGGATTTTTTCCAATGTACGTATCTTTGAACAGTTCTTCAAATTCATCTCCTCTGTTGATATCATAATAATATTGAAGGAGATTGATCCACAACGATTTGCCGAAACGTCTCGGTCGAAGAAGAAAGATATAATCGGACAATGCTTCCAATTGATCAATAAACCGGGTTTTATCGATATAGTACTTATTTTTCCGGATGATCTTTCCATAATCCGCATCACCATAGGGTATTTTTTTGATTTGCATTTTTTATCCTTTATAAATGGCGTGTTATCTAAGAAAACCTACATTCGGGTGCTGTCGTCTCAAATCTAAAGATTTGGGCCCTACCTTAATTGTTTTTCACCCATAAGATAGATTTTATCAGGAAATATGCCAAATCAAGAAAAAAGGGTCGTCCGCCCCCCCTCTGGACGCTGGACTGGATACTATCTGATCCTCTCAAAAAAATCAACCGGTAACAAATTTGTCCGGATTTAACACCAGAAACAAACCTGTTGACATTATAATCAAAATCATTCAATTTATCTGCCATTTCCTTGTGACTGATAAAGTATATCTGCCAACGGTTGTCAGAGGATATCTAATCTGGCATATCGGATAAACATATGACGGGCGCATTCCCAAAAAGTCGGTTTTTCAACATACGCGATGGTTAAGTTTTTTAGCTGACTAAAGCAAATAGCTATCAGGCTAAAGAGTTCGACTCCGGTTATCGCAGCGTAGGGCTAAAGCCCATAGCCGTCAGGCTAAAAAGAATTTTGTTAAAAAACAACACTTTAAGTCCCGTTAGGGACGACAGATAATAGCCTGGAGCTTCAGCTCCAGGTTCTTGTTGCGGTTGTCATTTATAGCACTTCCCGATCAAGAAGCCTGGAGCTGAAGCT
>PEAL01000270.1 GCA_002753725.1 Deltaproteobacteria bacterium | reverse complement strand
AAAAAATCAATAAATGAGATAAAAAATCACCCATTCTTTTGGATACACAGCAGCAAACACGTGCCTTGCGCAGATTGGTCGGAAAATCAAAAGCAGTTTGAGAAACAAAGATTACATTGCCCGGTATGGAAATGATGAGTTCATTATTTTACTTCCGGAAACAGAAGATAAAGAAGCCTGTGAAGCGGGCACTTACCTAATGGAACTGGTAAAAAAAATTAAAATTACCTATAAAAATAAAGTCATTCCAATTACAATCAGTATTGCTGTCACTCAGTCGTATTCCACAGACAAACACTTGAGCGCACTCAATGATCGCCTGCACAAAGCCATGTTTGAAGCTAAAAAAGGAGCTGGACAGGTGTTTTGTGGAAAACCTTCGGGCCTTATCAAGGCTACCGGAAAAAAGACAATGACTAAAAAATCAAAAGAATAACGCCGTATCTTTTCTAAATGTTGGTTTAGATGATGTTTAACTGTTTCAGATAGATGAGACTTATTTATGCCAGGGTCTGGAAAATTTGCGACTCTCGAGAATAAAAGGAGGCACCATAATGGATCAAACGCGATACCTTTTTGAGCATTTGATGAATGATGATGAAATCCGAAACGTTTTGGATGATCAAAGCCTGGAAGCTAAAGAACGAAATAATTTTCACCCGCCATTGTGTGAGGTCTTTCGAAAACCGATTACACAATTACGAACAGGTGAGCATCATTTTTTTATCGATCCTGAAGCAAAAAAACAATTACCTGATATTATTGACAATAAAGTTCAATACCTCATTGAAGGGCAAACAGATGATCTTCAAGCGGTTGAACATTTCAGCAGAAAACGTCGTATCGGCATTGTTTTTTCTGGTGGCCCTTCTCCTGGCGGGCACAATGTTATTGCTGGCCTTTTTGATGCCGCTCAAAAAGCCAATCCTGATTCACAGATTATCGGATTTTTGATGGGGCTTGATGGCGTCATTGAAAATGAAGCTGTTGAATTGACGAAGGAAACGGTTGATCACTACAGAAACCTGGGCGGTTTTACTATGATTAAAACCGGTCGTGCAAAAATTAATTCTCCGGAAAAACTCTCACTATCTCGGCAAACATGTAAAGCACTTGAACTGGATGCATTAGTGATTGTCGGGGGGGATGATTCCAATACCAACGCTGCTTTTTTAGCTCAAGAATTGATCAAAGATGGCATTCAAGTCATTGGTGTTCCTAAAACCATTGATGGAGATGTCCAGGTGCGTGATGAAGATGGTAATGTGCTGTGTGCTATCTCTTTTGGCTTTCACTCGGCAGCCAGATCTTATGCCCAGCAAATCAGCCATCTTTGTTCTGATGGCAGTTCGGATGTAAAATATTGGCATGTTTGTAAAGTGATGGGAAGAGTTGCCAGTCATATTGCATTGGAAGCTGCGTTGCAAACCCATGCAAACATGACCTTGATTGGTGAAGATTTAATCAATTATGTGGATAAAAAATTATTGGCAAAAAATCAACATCATGGAGAAATCAACTTTGATGCTTATGGTGTTACCCTTCGGCAGCTTTCAAAAATTGTCAGCCAGGCAGTTGTTCGCCGTGCCAGATTTGGGAAAAATAATGGTATTTTGATTATTCCTGAAGGTATCCTGGAATTTATCAATGAAATTCAAAAATTTATTATAAAACTCAACACCATTATCGCTGATTATAAGCATGTTCATGGTTCAGATTTTCATGGGGCCTTTCCAACACTGGGCGAGAAATTGGACTATCTCAAACAATTGGCGCACAAAAATGCCCCTCATTCAATTTGGAATATGCGTGATGACGCAATGTTCAATGAAATTCCTGAATTTTTTCGGGAAGATTTATTGATGGAACGTGACACACACGGTAATTTCCCCTTTTCTCTGGTTGAAACAGAAAAAGTTTTGATGGGACTGGTTGATGAATATCTAAAAGAACTTTTTGAAAGAGGGAGTTACAAGTTAGGAATAGCACGTGCTTATTATGAAAAAACACTGAAACATGGAGGTTTATCTCCTCAGGAATATGGCCCGATTCTTTTTGAGGATTATAATGATGCCACGCATAATTTTATATTGATGAAAAAAATAATCATTTCTGAAGCGCGCCTCAAAACATCCCTGATCCAGGCTGATAAAATGACAGAAAACGATGATATTCATCCGGTATTATTAAAGATTTTAAAGAAAGCCATTCCAGATTTTAAAACTCGACTACATTTTTACGGCTATGATGGGCGAGGGAGCAACCCCACGCGTTTTGACTGTATGTATGCGTATAACCTGGGTAATACTGCTTTCAACTTGATAGCCAATAGCGTTACGGGTCAGATGGCTGCGATCAAAAATCTTGAAAAAGGTTTTGCACATTGGGAACCCATCGGCATTCCGCTGGCGCCTTTGATGCACCTTGAAGAGCGTAAAGGGAAATTGAGTCTTGTCATGGAAAAAAGCATTGTTGACACACAATCCCCTGCATTCAAAGTGGTAAAAAGCCTTCGAGAACGATGGCTGGCAGCCAATGCGTCAATAGATTGTTATCGTAAACCTGCACCCATTCGATTTACAGGAGATACAGAAGAAGATCGTCCGATCACCTTGATATTAAACGGTTCTGAATCCCTGAAAAAAAATCTGGCTAAAGCATAGAAATTTATTCTTTTAATTTCTATGGCATAATTAATGCTGTTTTTTTATACGCTAATCTTACATGCCTCAAAAAAAATGAATGACATTTAATTTATTTAGTTGTCTTGATTATTGTTTATTTACAAGTGTTTTCAAATATGATACAGGTTGTACTTCAATCGTATGATTTTCTTAATAAAATAATACCAGATGCTTGGCGATTACGCATGGAGGAATTTGTATGCGTTTTGGAAAAATTGGGTTAAAAGCCAAAATGATGATCGGATCATGCGCGCCGCTCATTCTCGTAATATTGCTGGGTATAGCTTGTATGTGGAGCATAAAGTTACTTTTGGAAACGAGCGCGAAAGTTGATCACAGTCATCGTATCATGGGAAGCGCCCAAGAAATTGAAAAATTGATTGGGGATTTAGAAATCGGTGAACGCGGTTTTCTCATTGCTGGAAAAGATGAATTCTTAACACCCTATCTTACCGGTAAAACCAATTTATCTTCCAAAATTAATCAATCAAAAGAAATGGTTCAAACAGATACGTCCCAGGTCTCACGTCTGGAACAAATTGAATTTTTCATCAGTCAATGGTATGAAAAAGCTGCAACGCCAGAAATTGCCGAGCGGCGAAAAGTTGAAGAAGGTCTTAAAAGTGCTGAATATTTAAAAGGTGTTTTAGCAGATGGCGTTGGTAAAGAGCGGTTAACAAAGCTAAAAGCCATTTTAGAAAATATGGAGATCGACTTTTTAAATTCGGAAAATATGGCAGCCAATAATCTTGTCCTTGCAATATCTAAAGATCTGGCAGATATGAGAAATGGTGTCCGTGGTTTTTTAATCACTGGAAAAGATGAATTTTTATATCCTTATACCGCCGGTAACGACGCGCTTCAACGGCATTTAAAATTTATCCGCCAGAATGTTGATGCCACCTATAATCGCGAAGAAATGTCAGAAAATGTCGGAAAAATTGAAGAACTTGTCGGTACCTGGCAAGAAGAAACCGGTGAAACCCTTGTGCAACTCAGGGAAAAATTGGATGCAGAAGAAATAGAGTTTCAAGGGATGATCGATTCTTATATTGAAAACTCGGGCTCTGAAGTTTTGGAAGAACTGGCTCAGACAATAGATACTGTTCTGGCTGACTTTGACAAAGAAATGAATGAACGTGCCATGAGAATCGTGGCAGGCATATCAAGAAGTATGGCTGAAATGCAAATGGGCATCAGAGGATATCTGTTGTCTGGTGAAGAAGACGCATTGATTCCCTATCAAACAGCAAAAGAAAACATTGGTAATCAAATGATGGATCTGTCAGATCTTGTCCAGAATGCATATGATGTTGATTTCACAAAAGAAAATATTGAAAAAGTAGAAAGTATCTCCGCTGAATGGATAAAAGAAGATGCGCAACCACAAATTGATTATCGCGTTCAAATGAATAAAAATATGGCGACAATGTCTGATGTAACAGCCTTGATACAGGCAGGCACTGGAAAAAAATTCATGGATGCTGTTCGAAAAGAACTGGACAATTTTATCAACCGTGAACGAACGGTCATGAAATCCCGACAGGAACTTGCAAAAACAACTGCAAACTCAACAAAAAATTTAATTATCATCGGTACATTGATGACCCTCTTTATTGCTTTGGTGATATCCTATATTTTAACACGCTCTATAACCCGACCATTTAAAGAAATTTTCCAGGGCTTGCAATCGTTCAGTCTGTTAGAGTTGCATGACGTTCAGACTCAGTTTGGACAAATTACAGAAAGTCTGACCCAAAGTGGACAACTGGTTAATGTGGCCAGCCAGGAAATTGCCGATGGTGCAAATGTTCAGGCGGCAAGCCTTCAAGAAACAGCGTCATCAATGGAAGAGATTTCCTCCATGACCCGGATGAACAACTCCAACGCCAATCAAGCCAATGCATTAATGCAGGAAGCTGATCTTCTGGTACAACGAACCAACAAAGCAATGGAAGAATTGACATTGTCCATGACCGCCATTTCAGAAGCCAGTGATCAAACGGTTAAAATTATTAAATCCATTGATGAAATTGCCTTTCAAACCAATTTATTGTCATTGAATGCCTCCATTGAAGCTGCAAGAGCTGGAGAACAAGGCGCAGGATTTGCGGTCGTTGCTGGAGAAGTCAGGAGCCTTGCTTTACGTTCAGCAGAAGCTGCAAACTCAACAGCCAGTCTGATTGAAGGAAATGTCAATAAAATTCGTGCGGGCAGTGAACTGGTTGGTAAAGCGGATGAAGCTTTCTCTGAAGTGGCGGGCATTGCATCAAAGGTTGCTAAATTGGTGGGTGAAATTGCCGCTGCATCAGATGAACAAACCCAGGGCATTGAGCAAATCAACAAGGCTCTTACTGAAATGGAAGATGTTACTCAGCAAAATGCAAGTTCAACACAGAACCTTTCCGAACAGGCTGCACGATTGAATGCACAGGTTAAAATCATGCTGACAATTCTTGAAGGAACAGAAGATGATGATGCTGACGATGAATCAGATGAAGATTCAGATCTAATCTATGACGAAGGTTCAGATTTTAATGACGACGACCAATCCAGACGCTCTGCCTCATATTCATTTGTTGATACAGATAGTTTTGAAGAGTTTATTGATGAAGGAAAGTTGGATTTTTAGGTATAATTATTAAGGAATGCTCGAAAAATAAGTTCCCCATTTTGAATGGAGTCCCAAATCTAAAGATTTGGACTCCAGATTAAAATAAGGTTTGCCCACCTCTTCATTATTACCCTGATAAATCATTTAAAAGAAGATTTAATCCATCAATCATTTTTACATCCGGCTTATGTGAAATAATTTGCTTGCACAAATGCCGCACCGCAGACTCAACAGCAATCAGAGGATCAGCCCCCGATGCATAGGCTCGAAGACGCTCTCTGAGCCAGTTTAAACGGTTTTCGGGCTTGTTTTGAAGGTCTGGATTTTGCGGAATACTTTGGGCAAAACGAGACAGTTCTGTTGGAAAGGAACGATCAAAATCTTGTTTTCGTTTGATCTCCACATAATCAGGAAGGCATTTGGCACTGGCCGACAGGTGAATGTTAATTCTTTCAAGGCAGGTATCAAAAACATTGGCTGCAACATCGGCAGCAACACGAATCGCAGCCTGCCGGTCATTTTGAGCAGACCATTGATCCCCCTCAATATCCACATAAACCTTCAGTTTAGGCTCAGTCCCTGATGGACGGATGACAACCTGACCCCCTTTCACGCGATAGACCAATAAATTTCTGGAAAGTTGATCGGTTTTGCTTTTGATTGGGCCCATCACTGACTCATCCAAATAATCCATAAATTGTTCCACAGGACGAGCGAATATAAATTCTGGTCTGTTTTCCCGAAGGGATGCCATCATGCGAGCAATGTCTTCAGCGCCGTCAATGCCTTTTAGAACAATGGATCGGGCAGCATTAGCGTAGTTGCCACAAGATAGGTACAGTTGGGTGAGGTAATCGGGCAACGCAATGTTATCTTGAATCAATTGCGACATCAGTTCACAAAGAATCAATGCGCCGCCGGCAGCATCTTTGTCCCGTATATCAGATGTCAATAAAATACCATGACTTTCTTCTGCGGCGATAATCAGATCTTTGGGAGATACCGAAATATTCTGAAATGATCCTTTTTTTTCAAGGGATTCCAAAACATGAGCAATATACTTAAAGCCAACCAGAAGATCGGAGACAATGGGACAGTTTCCTTTTTGGGCAATATTTTCAAGGGTTCGTGTGGTGACCAACGTTTTAATGATCAATCCTCTTTTTTGAGGGCCTCGTTCTTTATCTAAAATTAAATAATAGGCAAGAATTGAGGCAATATCATTACCGGTCAGGTATTGCCATTGATGATCCGACGTTTTGGCAAATACGCCGATTCGATCGGCATCTGGGTCTGATGACAAGACGATATCTGCATGGTGTTGATCGGCAAAAGGTAATGCTGGCTGAGCAGCTTCAGGAACTTCAGGGTTTGGAATTCGGGATGGAATGTTTGCAAATGTTCCATCATAGTCTGAATGAGGTGCATACAATTGAACGTTATAACCGGCTGCGCGTAGGACATCTCCCACATTGGTGTCACCCGTTCCACATAAAGGGGTATATACAATGGTTGCAGAGCGATGCACGTCTTTATTTTTTACAGCGAGATTGGTCTGAATGTATTCTGTATGGGCTTTTCCCGGAATATCAAGAATCAGTCCTTTATTTTTTGCACGGTTAAAGTCCATTTGAAGAACAGTCAGTGTGTCATCATCCATGTATTGGGCAAGGTATTCATCATCAGGTGGAATGTCCTGAGCCGCTTCAGGGTTGTAAAATTTAAACCCATTATCATCCGGGTGATTGTGAGAAGCACTGACATTAATACCTCCCAATGCTTTAAAATATTTAATTAAAAAGGAAAGTTCCGGCGTGGATAAAAATGATGTTTTCTGATCTTGTGGGCTGGTATATACTGTAAATCCATTTTCAGCATAAATTTCACAAGCAATTCGAGCCAGGTCGCGTGAGGATAATTTTAGAACAGGATGATTGTCAGGTAAAAAAGAAAAAACCTGACCAATATCTTTAAAGATTCGAACATCGAAGGCTACA
>PEAL01000269.1 GCA_002753725.1 Deltaproteobacteria bacterium | reverse complement strand
TGATTTGAAAATGCAAAAAACATTGACCCGTCGAACACTTGTCGATTTCATTATTAATAGACCCTGGCAAAAAATTAAGTTTATATTAAATTGATAAGTTATGATGAATGGTTGAGGTTTAAATAAACAATGAATTTGTTTCATTAATTTAATGCCTATAATAAATTCTTTTTTCTGTCAATGACAAATCGTTTCGTTGAAAGTCGTGATTGATATTTTTTTTGCATTCTGTTATTGTTTTTTCTATTTGTCCAACGTTAATTATTGAAAGCTTTCACCTTACGGAGAATTGTTATGCAAGCGAAAAACCTTCCTAAAATTTTAATTGTTGATGATGAACCGATCAATATCGATATATTGAGAGAAGCCCTTAAAACAAAATACCGACTCATCGTTGCTACGCGTGGCGAGCAAGCACTGACACTGGCTGAAACCAAACAACCGGATCTGATTCTGATGGATATCATGATGCCAGGCATGGATGGCTATGAAACCTGTGACAAACTTAAAGAAAATCAGGAGACCTGTCATATACCTGTTATTTTTATTTCAGCACTGAATGAAGTTGAAGACAAAAGTATTGGCTATGATATGGGTGGATCCGATTATATTACCAAACCCTTTGAAATGTCGGATGTTCTTGCCTGTATTGAAACACATTTGAAGGTTGTCTTGTTAAGCAGACGTGTCAAAGAATTAGAAACCAGGGATTCAAGCAATGATCATTTTGATACGATCATTAAAAAAATAACAGACCGCAATGTTTCGATTAATGGTAACACACAAATCATCAAGTTGTTTTGGACATCTATTGAACCAATAATCAAAAATCGTGCCAATGAAGATATCCCCAAAAATATTCATGACAAAATATCAAGCCTTGGTGAAATTATTGCTAATATTATTACAGATACGCGTGAAATGGCCAATATTCTTGAAGACCTTCAAGGAAATAGAAAGCTCAAAAATGAAAATACTCATTGTTGACGATTCTAAAAATGGTGCGTTAGCCCTTCAAATGAGGTTGCTCGACAGGGGCTATGAAGAAACACACATTGTATATTCAGCAAAGGATGCCTTTGAATTCCTTGAAAAACAAGCCTTTGATGATCCTGTTCAACTTATTTTGATGGATATTTGCATGCCGGAGATGGATGGCATTGAAGCCACGCGTTTATTGAAAAATCATGAAACATTTAAAGAGATACCCATTGTGATGGTATCTGGAGATGAGGATATCGAGCGTCTGAACCAGGCGTTTATTGCCGGTGCAATTGATTTTATCAGAAAATCGGCAGAAGAGACGGAGCTGATTGCACGGGTGGCATCAGTGCTTCGATTAAAGCGTGAAATGGAAAGGCGGAAAGCCCGGGAAAAAGAACTTCAGGCGTTGACCGAGAATTACAAAGCCAAAGCCCTTGAAGCTAAAGTCGCAAGCCGCTCAAAATCACAGTTTCTTGCAAACATGAGCCATGAAATTCGAACCCCCATGAATGCCATTACCGGAATGACCTGTCTGGCCATTAATGCAAACAAATCACCTGCCGTTGATAAATATTTGAAAACAGTTCAACAATCCGCTCAGTTATTACTGGCATTGCTTAATGATATTTTAGATTTTTCACGCATCGAAGCCGGTAAGCTGACGATAGAATCCACAGAATTCAATCTTCGACAGGTGATGGAACAATCCGCTACGATATTTGGTGTAAAAGCGTTTGATAATGACATTGAACTGATACTGAATTTAGATAATAACATCCCTGTAAAATTGATGGGTGATCCACACCGGTTCAGTCAAATTTTGAATAATTTGCTTTCCAATGCCATCAAGTTCACACATCGTGGATATGTTGCAATGGATGCCCAAATTCTTGAGCAACAGTCAGAAAGAATTAAAATACAATTTCAGGTGAAAGATACTGGCGTAGGCATTGATCCGTCAAATTACGAAAAAGTGTTTCAAATATTTACACAGGAGGACAGCTCAACAAAACGAAAATATGGCGGTACAGGCCTTGGCCTGACAATCAGTAAAAATCTTGTTGAATCAATGGATGGTAATATAGAGATAGAAAGCCAACCCGGAGAAGGCAGTTGTTTTATATTTACAGCCTGTTTTGGACGTCCTGACAGCCAGCCAGAAAAAAGGGTCTGGTTTAACGATGATTGTTTTTCAAACCTGACCATCCTTGTTGTTGATGACAACATAACCGCAGGAGAGGCAGCTGTTAACACCCTCGAGTCTATCGGATTATTCGGTGTCTGGATTCAAAATGAAGCCATGCTGCTGAACTATCTGGCAGATCCCCAAAATGCCCCTGTTGATTTGATTCTTTTGGACAATACCTTTTCTAATACAGATGGCTTGGCTATTGCGAAGTCTATCAGATACGCGGTTGCTGTCCATCAACCTGAAATTATTTTAATGTGCGGTCTGGGTACGGATATGCCTCAGGACTTGATACATAACGCTGGCGTACAGTCTGTTGTCAATAAACCCCTTACGCAACGTTCGCTTGCAGATGCGATTATCATGGCAGTCAAGCCAGAATGTATGGATACTCGTTTAGCAGATGAAAAAAATCCACAATTTTTTGATAATGATATGAATGTATTACTGGTTGAAGATAACGATATCAATATTGACGTTGCTATAGGTATGTTCAAAAGGGCCAATGTCCATAAAATCGATATTGCAAAGAATGGGATAGAAGGCTTTGAATTGATTAAAAAAGCCTATCAGACCAACAAATTGTATGATCTTGTCTTTATGGATATTCAAATGCCGGAAATGGATGGTATTGAGGCAACAAAACATGTCAGAACTTATGAATCTTCTCTCGTTTCAATGACCCATCAGGAAATACAAAGAATACCCCTCATTGCAACCACCGCTCATGCCATGCCAGGTGATAAGGAACGTTTTCTTAGTGCAGGCATGGATGACTATATCACCAAACCTATTGAAGAGCGACCTCTGTTTCAAATACTTGAGAAATGGGGGAAACTAAAACAAAAAATATCAGAAATAGATCCATCCAAAGAAACGCTTGCTTTCACAGATCATGACAATCAAGAAAAAGAACGAAAGAATACCTCTGCAATAAACATCAAAGAAGCCATTGCAAGATTATCCGGAAATCGTGAGTTATTTTTTCAATTGATAGAGCGATTTACCAATGAATATGAACATGTGGATCAAGATATCAAAAAAGCTCTTGATGATGAAGATTTCACTACTGCACATCGCCTGGCACATACCATCAAAGGCCTTTCATCCAATCTGTCAGCGCCATTCTTTAGAGAAGCTGCTTTTAATCTTGAACAAACCATTAAGCATCAAAAATTTTCACAAATTAAGGACTTATTCGAACATTTTCAAAGGGAGTCCCAACGTCTGTTTACTGAAATAAAAACTATCATAAAAGCAAAAGATGAAAAAACGGATGACACAGAGACACCGCCTGAAACCGAAAACAGTTCTCGTTTAGATAATTTATCAATGACTTTTCCACATATCCCGGAAATTAATATTCAAGTCGCAGTCAGACGCTTTGCTGGTAATATCGATCTTTTTTTGCAGGTTTTGAAAAAATTTTACCAGGATTATCAAAATTTTACAGATTCTATCCGGGAAGCCTTTATGAAAAAAAATATGGATAAAGTTCAGCAGCAGGCCCATACCCTAAAAGGTGTTGCAAGCTATCTGGCATCAGATTCATTGCTGGATGCTGCTAAAAATTTGGAAATTTTTGCCATTGAAAAACGATATGAAAAAATTAATTCTATCATATCATCCATTGAAGGTATTATTTCCCGAATTTTCAACAGTATCAAAAATATTCTTCAAATTGATGAGAATCTGACAGGCGGGAGTATTCTCTCGTTACCCCAAAATATCCACGACCGGTTTTTTTCATTATACATTCTATTAAAAGAGTCAGACTCAGATATAAAAGATATGATCAGTGATTTTGAAAAATCTTTAAATCAATTTTCATTATCCTTCACCGCCAGACGTCATTTGAGAAAAATGGTCAAAGAGATCAATTCTTATCAGTTTGACAATGCCAAAAAATCTCTTAAATTGCTGGCTGATCAATGTAATATTCAGTTTGCAGACAAAGAGGTCAGCGAATGAAATTAACTGGACGAAAAAAAAATACAGGTTTTAACCTTTTTTTTTGTTTATTTTTTCTTTTCACAACACTGTTTCCTGTTGCGGTTCTGGCATCGCAGGACAAATATTTTCCTGTCCCCCCTTTTTTATGTGACAATGTTTTGTTTTGGAAAAAAGTTTATACAGATGTGTCCGTGGATGAAGGTTTATTGCATGACCGTGAATATCCGCTGATTATCTATCAGACCCTTCATGTGGGAAGTCGCCGTGGCCGGACGCTTGAACAATATGTCGATGGCTACAAAAAAAGGATTGCCGATGTCCTTAGAGGGCTCACCAATAAATTGCCTGCCAATCGATCTGAAGAAGAAAATCGGTTTGTCGAAATGTTTAAAGAATATTCTTCTTTAAAAGATATTCCCCGGGCAATGAAGCGCATTCGCTTTCAACTGGGTCAACGGGAAAGTTTTTTAAAAGGCTTGGAACAGTCGGGAATGTATATTGATGAAATCTTTGCCATTATTAAACGAGAACATCTCCCTTTACGACTGGCTTATCTCCCTCATGTTGAGTCATCATTTAATACACATGCACTATCAAAAGCAGGCGCTGCTGGCCTATGGCAATTTATGTGGGAAACAGGAAAAAACTATCTGGATATAGACCGATATATCGATGAGCGACGCGACCCTATTTTGAGTACTGAAGCGGCTATCCAGCTATTAAAAAAAAATTATACAGAATTAAACTCCTGGCCCCTGGCGATCACAGCCTATAATTATGGATTGGCTGGAATCAAGCGTGCGGTTCAATCAACAGGATCAAAAGATATCGCAGTCATCATTCAAAAACATAAAAGTCAATCGTTCCAATTTGCTTCAAAAAATTTTTACAGTTGCTTTCTGGCAGCCTGTGAAATTGATGAAAATTATCAGCGTTATTTTAAGCTTGTCAAAATGGACACTCCTTTACTTAGAAAACGATTTATTTTAGAACAAGCCATAAAGCCAGATGACCTCTGTAAGCGCTTAAATATTTCTTTATCTGAATTCAAAGCATTAAACCCTGCGTATAAACCATCATTATATAAATATGATGCATTGATTCCCAGGCAGTATACGGTTTTTTTACCTTTGACAGTTCCTCATGACGATTTTGCTGATATCTTTCACTTCTCAAAACCAAAAAACAACCGATTGGCTGATCCTGCGCAGCTTCCCCAAATACAGGAAACGGTTGCGAGGACAAAATCATTGCAAAAAAAAGAACCTGTATCCATTAAGACGCCACAATATAAAAAACATGCGACACAGAAAACATCTGAAAAAAAACGTAGCTATCAGAAATATCGAGTAAAAAAAGGTGATTCTATCTGGTTGATTGCTAAAAAATTTAACATTGATGGCCAGACATTGAGAGCCATCAATGGCTTGACCCGGAAAAGTTACATATACAAAGATCAACTATTACGTATTCCAATCAGCCCATCAAAAAAACTTGCAAAAAAAGAACTTCGTAAACACGTCACGCAAAAACATATTGTATCCCCCAAAATCCCTCCCAAACAAGATTCATCTCATGACACCATAACGAAAAATACAGAAACAACGCTTTGGAAAAAATACCGTGTTAAAGAAGGCGATACTCTGTGGGATATTTCCAAGGTCATGAAACTTTCACCGAAAAAATTAAAAGCAATCAATCAATTAAAAACACAACGGCTTCAACCCGGTCAAATATTATTTGTTCCACAATCCTCACCAGCGCCTTTGCCAACATATACTCAAACCGATGCGCATCAGGCGGCCATTGAACGTATTCGCAAACTTCGCGAACAGCAGAAACAACAAGAATTCATTATTGATTATTACTATACCGTGCAATCTGGAGAAGATTTGACCATGATTGCTCAAAAAACAGACATACCTTTGGAACATATTGCGATGATCAACCATATGTCTAAAGATTTAAGGGTCTATGAAGGTCAAGTTCTTAGAATCCCCCAAAAACCAAAAGAATCAATGAAAGTTACTCAACAACAATAGCATCTAAAAATTGTACGTGACATGTTCAAAATGGCGATTACAATTTTTAAGTAGAAAAGGAATGAAACGTGTTATCTCAAATTCTTTCTTGTGCGATTATTGGTATTGAGGCGCATATTGTCGAAGTGGAAGTGGATATTGCTTCGGGATTACCTGCGTTCACAATGGTGGGCCTGCCAGAGGCCGCTGTCAAAGAGAGTAAAGATCGTGTCAAGTCCGCGATTCAAAACTCAGGTTATTTTTTTCCTTATGAACATATAACGGTCAATCTGGCGCCAGCAAATATCCGAAAAGAAGGCACCGGCTTTGATCTTCCCATTGCCACAGGTATTCTTGCCGCAACCCAAGTTATTGCCTGGGAGTTTATGGATCAATATCTTTTTTTGGGCGAATTGTCTTTGGATGGTCGTATCAAGCCTGTCACCGGTGCTTTACCCATGGCATTGAAAGCAAAAAAGGCAGGCATGAAAGGCGTTATTCTTCCAAAAGCCAATCAACATGAAGCTGCTGTGATCGGTGACATACAGGTCATAGGTGTAGAGCATCTGCGCGATCTTGTTGATTATTGCAGAGGCTTGTTAGATATCTCTCCGGCAACAGTCAACCTTCAAAAACTTTTTTCACGACGATCTGATGGTTCCATCGACTTTTCTGAGGTCAAAGGTCAGGAACATGTCAAACGATCCCTTGAAGTTGCTGCGGCTGGTGGTCATAATGTGATTATGATTGGGCCGCCTGGTTCAGGGAAAACCATGATGGCCAAACGTCTGTCAACCATACTGCCGCCTATTACCTTTGACGAAGCCATTGAAACCACTCAAATATACAGTGTCTCAGGCATGTTGAAAAAAAACGATGCTTTGGTGACCCAACGTCCCTTTCGTTCACCACATCATACCATCTCTGATGCGGGTTTGATTGGTGGTGGACACTCTCCCAGACCAGGAGAAGTGAGTCTGGCTCACAATGGCGTTTTGTTTCTGGATGAACTGGCTGAATTTAAAAAAAATGTCCTGGAAGTGCTTCGCCAGCCGATTGAGGATCAATCGGTGACCATTTCACGGGCAGCCATCAGTGTGACGTATCCCAGTATTTTTACGCTGGTTGCCGCCATGAATCCATGCCCATGCGGTTTTTAGGTGATCC
>PEAL01000268.1 GCA_002753725.1 Deltaproteobacteria bacterium | reverse complement strand
AATAAAAAAGTAAATGGCGGAGTAAATGGCGGAGTAAATGGCGGAGTAAATGGCGGAGTAAATGGCGGAGTAAATGGCGGAGTAAATGGCGGAGTAAATGGCGGAGTAAATGGCGGAGTAGAAAACGTGGATATAGATATAAAAAAAATAGAACAATACATCATCGATCATCCTGGGAAAAAAGCGATAGATATTGCAGACGCACAGAACATACCAACAAGGACAACAGAACGTTATTTGCAAAAATTGAAAAGTATTGATAAAATTGAGTTTAAAGGGCCACCGAAAACCGGAGGCTATTTTCCTGTAGATAACAAGAAACTTTAAAACAACCAGGGGTGCCCCTGATAGAAATGAATGCACATGAAACCATTAACATTAATTTTTTTTGTTTTATTTTCAACCGTAACCCTTTTTGCCAATGACAGGGTGACGGATGTATCAAATCACTATGATCTTGATCGCTTATTAAAAACAGCCGCATTGAATGCAGATACCATTAAACATAAGTTCGAAGACAATAATTTGGCGACGGCATATACTGATATCGCTCGATCAGCGCTTTTTCCTCAATTGGCAACCTATGCATCGTATTCACGATTTTGGAAAGAAACAGTGGAACAGCCTAAATGGGTAGGAGGCTGGGGCGTCAAACTCACTCAAAGTTTTACATTGAATGGAAAAGAATTCATCTATTATCGCATCAGTGAATACAACCGAAAAAAATTGTTTTATGAACTTTGGCGTTTGACAGAAACCTATCTTTTTCAAATTGTCCAAGCTTATTACACGGTATTGAAAGCACAAAAAGCCATTGAAATTACCGATGCCAATGTTAAACGACTGATTCGCCATAAAGAAGCGGTTGCGGATCGACTGAAAGTGAATGAGGTCTCAAAAACAGCTCTTTATCGTGCTGAAGCTGAATTATCCGATGCCCGGACAGAAAATACGCGGGCAATCAACGAACATCGAATTGCCAGAGCCACGCTTGCAAGATCGGTGTGTATTCCCAATACCTTTACAATGTCAGCGCCTGAAGACAAGACAATTCCGTCGATGCCTCTTTATCAATGGGTCAAGCAGGGACTTGACAACCGGTCGGAAATTGTTGCGCTGAGTATCTCAGCCCAAATGGCGCGTGACCAGGTTGCTGTTGCTAAAGGAGACTATTGGCCAACAATTTCGCTTGAAGGGCATTACTATGATGCTGAAGAAAGTGGCCCGGAAGATCCTGATTATAATGTTTCTGGCACACTTGCCATTAACTATTACTTTTTTGATGGTGGTCGCAGAAAAGCAGAAGTGACCCAGGCTAAAATTGAAAAAAAACGTCTCCGCTACTTGATTCAAGATCAAACGCGGGATATTGCCCTGAATGTTGAAACCGCCTTTTTAGAATTAAACACTCAGTTAAGTATGTTTGAGGCGTTGAAGGACCAGCTCAAATATTCTGAAGAAAATTTTGAGGCGGTGTCCAACCAATTCAAATTTGGCCTGGCAAATAGTGTCGATGTTATGGATGCCAATACTTTGCTAACGACATCAGAACGAAAACTGGCTGATGCCCGCTATAATATACAACTGGCAAGGATAAAAATGGATTATGAATCCGGTGTTTTTTTAAAAGATTTTGCAAAACGAACACATTTGAAATATGAGGATTTGGGAGCAAAATAGTCCCATTGATGAAAGCATTCAAAAATTTGAAATCAAAACAAAATAAATTTTCAAAGTATCCTCGCTTAAGACTTTCCGGATCAATCCAGCTATTTTTCTATACAATTGGATTATTATTACTAACCTATTATGTTTATTGTTTTTATTTTCAAGAAAACTATGAAACGGTTCATATTGCAGTGGTATCACCACTGAGTGGCCCAGATAGCGTTGATGGCCAATCAATGGTGCAAGCCGTTGAATTGTGTATCAAAAAATACCATCATCGTGAAGACAACAGAAAAAGAATTGTCCTTGATATTTATGATGACCAAAACATCCCCGCCCGTGCAAGAGAAATTGCGGCAAAAATATCGAATACGAATGCTGTGGCCGTTATCGGACATCATTTGAGTGCCTGTTCACTGGCAGCGAGCCCCATTTATTTGACCCATAAAATACCTGTACTGACACCTTCGTCCACACACATGGATGTGACCCGAAAAAATCCCTGGTTTTTTAGAACCATTTTTAATGATCAATCCCAAAGTACGTATTTATCCCAATATATTCAATCAATTTGTCAATACAAGCAGGCTATTTTAATTCATGACAATACAGACTATGGCAAAGATGTTGCTCAATATTTCGCAACGTCATTTCAGTTGAATGGTGGCAAACTCGTTGTTCAAGCAACTGTCCAGCCAGGACTGTCATCAGAACAAAACAAACAATTGAATCAGCAAATTAAACTGACAGATTCAAAAATACCCATTGTGTTAAGTTCGCATCTGGATGTGGGGTTGGGCATTTTACAATTGTTACGTAAAACCTATCCAGAGCATCCTTTTTTTTTACCGGATATATTTTACGCAAAGCGTTTTATCGATGCCCTTGTTCAGCTTGAAAAGAAGGATCCATTGTTTAATACCAAAAATATTTATGTGATTTCCCCCTTATTTTTTCAAACGGCAAATAAAACAGCCCATGATTTTTATGCAGCATATCAAGAGCAATACCAATCCCAGCCCGATTGGGTTGCGGCTTATTCATACGATACTGCCCTTGCTCTTTTGGAAAGCATTGATAGACAAGATCTTCACGTCCAATCTCATGATATTCAAAAGGCTCGGAAAACCATCAAGGATGAACTGAACCGGATGAATCATCCTGCCAGAGGTATTTTGGGCGTTACCGGCTGGATATACTTTGATGAGCATGGTGACACTGACAGGCAATTGACCCTTGGGAAATATTATCAATCGAACATTATGCCTGCAATGCGACAACCGATGTCAGCGCAGTGGACAGACGAAACGATTCAACAAAATTCACAGGTTGAAGAAGAATCGCGTATCATGTTCAATGGAACGGAAATGATTTTGGCAAACATGGTCTATACCCGTGTATCAATTAAATATGTTCGAAATATCAATATCGAGCGATCAACGGCAACTCTGGATTTTAACATATCTTTTCACTATACGGATGAAAAATGTCACCCTGAACATTTGCTGTTCCTGAATGCAACGCAATCGGAACTGCCAATGATGTTAACTGACAAAAAAATAATAGACAATGAAATATGGGCAACCTATGAAGGCCGAGGTGATTTTTATATTGACCGATTTCCAGGTGTATATTTATTCGATAGACATCAGGTAGGCGTTCAATTTCAACACAAATCACTTCCTGTCTCTCATTTGATTTATATTCAGGATAATTTCAGAGATCAACGTTCAGAATCCTTTGAACTTAGTGATATCATCAATCCTCTGAGTGGTTGGACGATTACAGGGACGCATGAGTTTCAAGATGTCGAAATGAAAACCACTCTGGGAAATCCCAAATATTTGCATGCTTTTGCTGGAAAAATGGGTTTTTCAAGATTCAACGCTGGTATTCTTTTCAAAAATAGCCAGTTTTCATTTCGTGGATTGTTGACCGGCTGGATTGCCTGGCGTATTTTTTGGATATCATCGGCACTTTTTGTTTTTGCGGCATGCCTGTCTCAGTGGCCCAAGATATTATGGGGTGTCATGGCTGTTAGTGCGTTTTATGGAATGGTTTCCGGAGAGTCTCTACTGATGTACGGATTGGCACCGCATATGACAGAGTATCAGTTTCAATGGATAGACATGGGATTTGATATGCTGTGGTGGATCGTGCCCGCTTATTTGATCAATATGTTTATTCGTCGATTTATTTTCATGTCGATGACACAAAAAAATGGGCTGCATGTTGCCAACATTGTGCCACGGTTTTTAGGTTTTCTGATTTACTCGATCGCTGGATTGGGCATTATTGCATTTGTTTTTGAACAGGAAATATCAAAATTACTGGCAACCGGTGGTGTCTTTGCCATGATGGTCGGTCTTGCTGTGAAGATGAATGTGGCAGATATTATTTCAGGCATTGCTATCAATATTGAATCTCCCTTTCGTTTGGGCGATTGGATTAAAATCAATACTTTTGAAGGTGTTGTTACCGATATTACCTGGCGGTCCACCCGTGTAAAAACAGGAGAAAATGCCATCTTATGTGTCCCCAATAGCAAAGCAACAGAGTCATCCATTCAAAATTTTAATGGCCCGGAAGCACTGAATTGGATCAAAATCAATGTACCGGTCAGCCACCTGGCTTCACCTGAATGCGTGGATAATATCCTGATGGCTGCAATTCTGGCCACCAGAGAGATTATTACTGACCCTATTCCCAAAATATTTTATAAAGGATCAACAGAACTGAACGCCTGGTTTGAAATTTTTTTCTGTATCAAAGATTATGCAAATCGAAAAATCCGGATAGACAGTGTGTGGACATCTATATGGAAGCATTTGCGATATGCAGAAATGCAATTATCAATGATGGGACAAACTCTAACCTTTCCACAATTTAAATTATTTGATATATTAGACAGTCTTGATATATTGGATGGTGTCACCCGACAAGATAAATTAGAACTTGTTCCTCATTTTACGAAACGTTCATTTGCTGCCCAGGAAATGATTGTTGACCATCAGAAATCAGTATCGGATGCTTTTTATATCATTCGACAAGGTGCTGTTCGTGTGTATCTTCCGTCAAACGATGGAGAAATGATTGAAGTGGACCGGATGGGCGTGGGGGATTATTTTGGGGAGACAGGACTCCTTGGTGAAGAATATGCGACACAAATCAAAGCGGCCACCGATGTTTTAATTGATTCCATATCCGGAGATATCTTATTTGCTTGTGTTGATGACCGTGAACCCTTTTTAGACCAGTTGCGGCACCTTAGATTAAGACGTATGATCAATCGTGAACAACAAAAAAATCAATATGAAGATGAACAGGCTGAAAAAGAAAAAAAATATCATTCAATTTTTTTCCGCCTGCTACAATGGATAAAACCCAGGCAACCTCGATTGACTATGAATAATTGTCGTTGCTAAAAAAATCTCTGACTCAGGAGGAACACTATGAGAAAAAATTTAATGAATACGATGATTATTGGATGCATGATTTCCTTGCTTTCCTTATCATGGGCTTTTGCGGGTGACACACCATCCTCAAAATTTGTACTCAGTCCATTTGCTGGTGGGTATTTATTTGAAGGTCAGCAAGTTTTTGGTGGAGATCCGGTCTATGGGCTTAATGTGGGCTATGAATTTTCAGATTATTGGGCAATGCGTATAGGCGGTGCATATGGGCAATTTCAACATGCGTATCTCAATAATCAATCCTTTACTGAAACCATTGAAGATGTTGATGCTTCAATCGGCTACATGGATTTAATCTTTAAATATCCGCTATCACAACATCTTGAACCCTACGCTTTTCTGGGGGGCGGTGACTTGTATATGGACTTAAAAATGAGTGATCAAAACCATTTCCCCTTTTTAAAATACGGAGCCGGTTTGACCATCAAGGTGTTTGATCGAATTGGCGTATGGGGTGAATTCTCTCATAGCCTGGTATATGAAGATCAAGATGTTGTTGGGCAATCCGGTGATAAATACCGAAACAATGCCATGTATGCGGGTGGTTTTTCATTTTATTTAGGCGGTTTTGGGGAAAAACGATCAAGTGCCTCTGCTCAGAAAAGTTATCGTGACGCCCCCCCTCAGGTTCCCCGTGAAGATATTTTGTATGATATCAATGGTAAGCCCTGGGACAGTGATGGTGATGGCGTCAATGAACAGCAAGATCAATGTTCTGGAACACCCGCAGGCATAAAAGTCGATACCAATGGATGCCCTTTTGATCAGGATCAGGATGGTGTTTTTGACTATATGGATCATTGTCAGAACACCGGACGATACGTGACAGTTGATAAATTCGGTTGCCCAAAGGATTCTGATAGTGATGGTGTTTATGATATGGAAGACCACTGCCCGGATACCCCGGGACAGGCAATTGTTGGCATCAATGGCTGCCCCACGGATTCAGATGCTGATGGCGTATATGATGGTCTGGACCAATGCCCTCAAACCCCGAAAGGTATGACTGTTGATGAAAAAGGATGTCCTCAGCTTGAAGAGTCAATTACCTTTTCCTTAAACATTATTTTTAAGGCCAACTCGTTTGATGTGGATTCAAAATATTTTGGCGAATTGAAAGAGCTTGCCAACATGATGAAACAATATCCCAAAACTCGTGTTGTCATTGAAGCGCATACCGATAGCAGTGGAGACCGTATGGCAAATTTGAAACTATCTCAAAAACGGGCGGACAGTGTTCGGCATTATTTGATTGATCATTTTAAAATTGATCCTTTTCGAATAGAAGCCGTAGGTTTTGGTGAAGAAAAACCCGTTGCTGATAATGGGACGAAAGAAGGACGAGTGAAAAATCGACGGGCAGTGGCTATATTGTCTAACAATTAATATGAATCATCGGAGCGGTCAACCCACAAGGGTTGACCGCTCATGGGGCACATCCTGTGGTTGTGCCCCTTTTTCAATCATTCCTCAATTAACTGCAATATTTTTTCATACACCTGCTTAAGCTCAAAAGGTTTACAAATAACATCATCAGCACCTATTTTTTTAGCAATTGTCAGGTAGTCATTGGGTGCCCGGTAAAAGGCCCCGCCTGACATGGCTATAATCTTGGTTTGAGGATGTTTTTCACGTATTTCCCGGATGGTCTCAAGCCCTTCTTTTTCAGGCATAAAAATATCCGTTAAGATGATGTCAGCAGGATTTTTGGATTGTTTGTAAACAGCCTCGCGGCCATTAGAAGCAAGGCTGACAGAATATTTTTTATTTTCAAAAAAAATTTTCAGCATTTTTTGGATGGATATATCATCATCCACGATTAAAATATGCGGCATATTAAAAGTCCTTATAATTTGGTTTAATTTAATTTTTCGAAAGTTATTTATAGCAAATGCGCCGTTTGCATATACCCTCGCATTTCAGGTAAATGCTCAGCCATTTGCCGCATAACGTCAACCACTTTCTGAACGATGACGTAAGCATCCAGCGAATAAGAAGATTGTTTTATTTCACGGTCTTCAACAGCCTTTATGGCCACTTCTTTTGCTTTTGTGAGATTGGTTTTTCTATCCCAGATAGCAAAACCGATAATGGCCGCAAACATTGCGACAAAGGCAGCAAGAATTGCGTAAAAAAATGAGCTTAATTGATCGATGCGTTTATCCATGTCTCCAAAGCGTTTGTCGACATCCTCAAACCGTTTATCAACAGCGTCAA
>PEAL01000267.1 GCA_002753725.1 Deltaproteobacteria bacterium | reverse complement strand
GATTCTTCTGATTCAGGGAGATCAAGAAACTTTTTCTGCAATCTGAGCCACCCTTCAGGTCAGCTCGATTTCTATGATGATCAGTCTGGTTGTCGGGCTGCCTTGCGGTTTTTTGTTGGGATATGCCCGATTTCCCGGACAAAAAATCGTTCGTACCCTGGTGAATACGCTTCTATCATTGCCAACGGTTTTTATTGGTCTGATGGTATATGCTTTTTTGACCCGACATGGTCCTCTTGGGAATTGGGGCTTACTGTTTTCATTGTCAGGAATTGCCATTGGTCAAACCATATTGGCACTTCCCATTGTGGTTGCGTTGGTGGCATCTGCTGTTGAATCCCTGGACCCCAATTTAAATTTAACCCTCATTTCTCTGGGAGCCAATCGCAAACAAATTTTATTCACAACATTAAAAGAAGTCCAGTTCAGCATTGTTGCCGCATCAATGACAGCATATGGTCGTGTCATGACTGAAGTTGGAATATCAATGATGATTGGTGGCAATATTAAATGGTATACACGGACCATGACGACAGCCATTGCCCTGGAAACCAACCAGGGCAATTTTTCCACAGGGATTGCATTGGGCCTTGTATTGATGTTTATTGCTTTATTGACCAATCATGTGGTATCTTTTCTCAGTGACCGTGCATGATTTTGAAGTCATGATTGTATGAAAGGAAAGGAATTGTTATGCCAAAATTATGGTTTATTATTCTTATTTTTCAAGTTTTTTTTGCTGTCCATGCGGTCAAAACAGGCCGAAGGATGACATGGCTATTTATTATTCTTCTATTCCCTGTAGTGGGCTCTATCATTTATTTTATAACCGCAATGTTACCTGATCTTATGGAAAATAGGAGAATTAAATGGTAAGGCATCACGATTTAACAATTTAAAAAGTATTAAAATGAAATCTTCAGAAACAAAAATACATATGGGTGATTGTTTGGATATTCTGAAAGAGTATCCAGATAATTATTTCAGCTTAATTATCACGTCACCGCCGTATGCAGATAGCAGAACGAAAACATATGGTGGAATTAAACCCGATGAATATGTTCAATGGTTTCTACCACGAGCGAAAGAAATGTTCAGGGTTTTAAAAAAAGATGGCACATTTATCTTAAATATAAAAGAAAAGGCTGTTAATGGTGAAAGACATACATATGTCTTAGAACTGATAATTGCTTTGCGAAAACAAGGATGGTTGTGGACCGAAGAGTTTGTCTGGCACAAAAAAAACTGTTTTCCAGGAAAATGGCCAAATCGTTTCAGAGACGCCTGGGAACGATGCCTTCAATTTAATAAAAACAAAAAATTTTCCATGTATCAGGATGCTGTAATGGTTCCTATTGGAGATTGGGCAAAAACGCGTTTGAAAAAATTAAGCAATACCGATCGTAAAAGGGATGAATCAAAGGTTGGCAGTGGATTTGGAAAAAATATTTCAAACTGGCTCAATAGAGAAATGGCATATCCCACCAACGTATTACATTTTGCAACAGAATGCTTTAACCGTAAACATAGTGCTGTTTTTCCAAAAGCTTTACCTGAATGGTTTATCAAATTATTCACCAAGGAACATGATTGGATTCTTGATCCTTTTGCAGGCTCAGGTACAACCAACGAAATTTCACAATTAATGAACAGAAATTCAGTAGGAATTGACATTCTCAAAGAAAATTACGAGCTTGTCAAAAGCAGAACAGCACAATATCAACGTCGAATTTGTGAGGAACAAAAACAATATGAAACCAATTAAACAGGAATTGATAGAAGAATATGTTGAACAGAATATCCCCATTTTTCATCAAAATCGAATTGATAAACTCAATAAACTCAAATTAAACGACGTTTTAAAAAGAAAAAATCCATATCTTTTTAAAGTAAAAAATATCAATATTGCCAATGACTTTGTAAAAATGATTCTTGATGCATATTTATCTTCACAGGAAGAAAGTCTGTTTGGTAGTTTCCTTGAAGGTTTATCAATTTATATTTGTCAGCATGTATACAATGGCTGTAAATCTTCAGCAGAAGGTGTTGATTTAGAGTTTGAGAAAGAGGATACCAGGTATATTGTTTCCATAAAATCCGGACCAAATTGGGGAAATTCAAGTCAAATAAAAAAAATGAAAGACAACTTTAGAAAAGCAAAACGAATCTTAAAAACAAACCTGTCAACATCTCCAAATGTGGTTGCAGTGAATGGCTGCTGTTATGGAAAAGATAAGTCGCCTGACAAAGGTGAATATTTGAAAGTATGCGGACAACGATTTTGGGAATTTATTTCAGGCAATGAAACTCTGTACACTGAAATCATTGAACCTCTTGGATATAAAGCAAAAGAAAAGAACGATCTTTTTTTCAAAGCTTATGAAAATGTTATCAATAAATTTACATTTGGATTTATGGAAATATTTTGCGATGCTACAGGCAGAATTTTATGGGAAAAAATTATAAAGTATAATTCTGGAAAAGAGTTAGACAAAAGTCCAAGTTTTGAGATTTAAGTATCATTATATTTACATAAACAGAACGGAAAATGAATTATGTCCCCAACCCTTATTGGAATGATTGGTTTTATCATTCTTTTAGCGTTAATTTTTTCGCAAATGCCCGTTGGATTTGCTATGGCAATGGTTGGTTTTTGTGGCTTTGCCTTTATTGTCTCCTGGGATGCTGCTTTAAGTTTGATTGTTAGAGATATTTTTGAAGTGTTTGCCTCCTATAACCTGACGGTTATCCCTTTGTTTGTTTTAATGGGCCAAATCGCCTATCATGCAGGGATCAGCACCCGATTGTTTCATGTTGCTTATCGATTTATTGGACACTGGCCAGGCGGGATGGCCATTGCGACAATTGGCGCATGTGCCGGTTTTTCAGCCATCTGTGGATCAACCAATGCCACAGCTGCAACCATGACAGCAGTGACGTTGCCGGAAATGCGAAAATATCATTATGATGATGGCCTTGCAGCAGGTGTGATTGCCGCTGGCGGAAGTCTGGGCATTCTGGTTCCACCCAGTGTTATTTTTATCATCTATGGAATCATGACCGAACAATCCATTGGTAAGCTTTTCATGGCAGGTGTCTTGCCAGGGATTTTATTGACTGTCCTGTTTATCATTGCCATTATTATTACAACTCATCTGAATCCGAAATTGGCCCCACGGGGTCCCAAAACAGGATGGAAAGAAAAGATGGCATCACTTTCCGGACTCATTGAAACACTGATACTCTTTCTGATGGTTATGGGGGGATTGTTTACCGGTTTTTTTACCCCTACTGAGGCGGGTGGTATGGGCGCCTTTGGAGCATTGACCATTGCCCTTATTCGCCAGAATATACGATTTTCTGGAATGGTTCAGGCCTTGTTTGAAACCACACGCATATCCTGTATGATCATGGTGATTGTGGCCGGTGCAACTATTTTTGGTCATTTTTTGGCCATCACACGCATTCCTTATGATATTGCTGGATGGGTCGCTGGATTTCAACTGCCACCCTATTGCATTATGGGAATGATTATTCTTGTCTTTTTGTTGGGCGGGTGTTTTATTGACTCTCTGGCGCTGATCATGTTGACTGTGCCAATTTTTTATCCGGTTGTCCAATCATTGGGATATGATCCCATGTGGTTTGGCGTTATTATTGTTCTGGTCACGCAAATCGGCGTGATTACGCCTCCTGTGGGTATCAATGTCTACGTGGTCAGTGGTGTCGCACGAGATATTCCTTTACAGGTTATTTTTCGCGGTGTGATTCCACTGTTGCTTGCGCTCTTGGTTTGTACCATGCTCATGATTCCATTTCCACAAATCGCACTTTTTTTACCCCAAATGATGCACTAATACGATGAACCAATGATTCAAGAAATACGTATCCAAAAATATAAATCCATCAAAGACGTGAGCATCGGTCTGGAAACACCGATGACGGCACTTGTCGGCAAGACAGGTGCAGGAAAAACCAACGTTCTTGAAGGGATTTATTTGGCGTGTGTTCTGGCTTTTTCAGGGAGTATTCCGCAATCCAACACAGCCGATATTCCCAGGGGCTTTTCTGTGTATTATAGCATGGTACTTCGTGAAAAACCGTGTTGGTATCAATTCAAATTTTTATTTAAAAAAGATCGCTATTTTATTCAGGACAGCTTTACCATAAAAGAGGGTCGAAAAAAAATCGAGATCTTTGGTAAACGAGATCCCTTCACTGTCAAGGTACTTGACAACAGCAAACTCATGTATATTCCGGCTGAGACCTCTGGATTGAATATTATCAAAAAGATGCTTATACAGCCGGAGTTGCCCGATGAATTTTCTGGTTTATCGACCTATGCCAATGAAATTGCCGGAGCAATATTAGATTTTTCCAGAATCCAGTATTTCCGATCCCAATCACAGCTTGATCCAGCATTATTTTTAGAAAAGGATTTTGACTTATGGCGTAAGACACAGTTTATCATTTCTGAAGATTTACGCTTTAGTTTTGAATTGTATGATTTGTTTAAAAACAAGCCCAAACAATTTGAAACCTTTGCACGAGTACTGCGAGAGCTTGATATTGTTGAAGAAATACAGGCGAGTGAAATTACAGCCAAAGATGAAGTTGGGCAGGAATATCATTGTCTGGTATGGCGTTTTCTTGTCAATGGCAAGGCATTTCCTTTTACCTGTTTATCACAGGGAGCCCGGCGAATCATCCAGATGCTGTTTAATCTGCACTATCATAAAACAGCATTGATACTGATTCAACAGTTAGAATCAAGCATTCATTATGCATTGTTTATGGATTTTCTGAATATTTTACAAGAGCATGCGATTGAAAAAAAAGTCCTTTTTTCAAGCTATTCAGAACATATCTTTAAATTTTTAAAACCCGAACAGATGATCTATCTTTACAATAAAAACAATGCCACCAAAGCCCGTCGATTAAAATCTCGACATATGGGACCGCTATTGTCTCACTTGACACCCAAAGAGAGTCATGCACAACATTCAGGGAAATTTTTGACGATTAGCTATCGAGGAAGGCGGTTATTGGGTTAGCTGAAAAGAGGAAAGAGGGAAAATCTTCGTTATGGGCTTGATCCTGATAAGACGCATCAATATGTTGTTCCAAAACCGAACAAGTCAATCGCCCTCTTTTGACACTGTTTATTGACCTGGCCATATCTGAAATATTAACTCGTCCAAACACTTACAAGCAATCAGACTATATCTATCTATTCTTAAGTGAATTCAACGCACTCCATCGTATGGATTCTTTAAATTCTGCACTCACAGAAGGTGCTGCCAAAGGACTTTGTATTTACACTGAAATTCAGGATTTTGGCAAAACAGAGCAAATTTATGGAAGGCAAATCAATACAAGCCAATCATGGCACCAGGGTGCAACACAAAAAAGTTGGAGATTTTCTCTTAGTCCTGAAAGGGCGGCTATATACCAGCCCAGGGCATCGCCCTGGGGAAATAATAGTTTTGCCTTAGCCCTGAAAGGGCGTTACAAACGGGTGCAACACAAAAAAGTTGCACTTTATTTAATAAGATTATGCTTTTCTTAGCCCTGATAGGGGTAATTAGCTGAGCAACCACGAAAGACGCAAAAACAAGAAACCTCATGCCCCATCTATGCTGCGCCTCACAATAGTTTGATTTTTTAACAACGACCAGAGTGCTTTGAGTTTAAGTGTTGAACAAAAACACAATCGGTTTAATTCTGGACAACGACCCAAGCACTTTGAATTCAGATGTCGAATAAGGACGTAATCGGTTTAAAAACGACATTAACCCAAGTGCGTGGGGCAAGAATCAGAGAAAACAAGTACCTATTGAAATTTCATTAATTTACAAAAACGTTTGTGTTATGTTGCTCAAGGATGGTATAAACAAACAAATTATTTTTTGTTTGTATCTTTAAGGATGGGCCAAAATGAAATCAACTGTACAAAAATTAGGTAATAACCTTGCTATACCAATTCCAGAATCATTTGCAAATGAAATTAACTTATCTATAGGTACTGAAATATATATAGTTATAATTGAAAATAAGATTCAAATTGAGCCAGTAAAAAAGAAGAGACCTTTTCTGGATGATCTACTAAACAAGGTAACTGAAGAAAATATTCATCAAGAAATCAATATTGGACCACTAGTAGGTAAGGAAATTTTCTGATGAGTGCATATACTCCAAATCGTGGAGATATTGTTTGGATCAACTTTAATCCACAAGCAGGTCATGAACAAGCAGGAAGAAGACCTGCATTGATACTATCACCAAAAAACTACAATTCAAAAACTGGACTTGCTATTCTCTGTCCAATTACCAGCAAAAATAAAGGTTATCCATTTGAAGTTCAGATTATAGAAAGCCTTCCTGTGAGCGGTGTTGTATTATCTGATCAAGTTAAAAGCATGGACTGGAGAATAAGAGATACAAACTTTATTTGCAAGCTTGATAAATCATCTGTTGAAAAAGTGCTACAAAGATTACATACTCTATTATAATTTCACTATTGTATATTGTATATCTATCATTTAAATATTCACCTAATAATACGTGGTGTTAAAATTCATTCAGTCGCCCCTGCAAAAAAAATTTACACTGGCATGGATGCCTTTCTGTATGATACGATGGGCTTTTTCAGACGGAAAGCCTTTTCAATCCAAAGCCTGAGAAAAGAGGCGGCTGCTGTCTATGATGCATCACTCAAAAGCCAATTAAAGGCTTTTTTGATTTTGATGTGAAACAAATTAAGCGATACTTAATTGTTGATTAGGATGGTCAAAGCGGTCTTGAAGCTGCTTGATTTTACTCTTGAGATCACTTTCAAGAGTGACAATCTTTTCCATGATAGATTTAATAGTAAGAAAGCTTTCATTTTGAGCTTTTTCAATCTTTTCAACTTTTTCTTTTACAGGCTTGTTTGCACGAACTCTATCATAAACAATAAAAGCGATTAACGCTGTTATCAGGCCTATTATACACATTAAAGCGTTAAACATCATGTGCATCATTGACATATTATCATCAAGCCGTTTGCCCATGCTTTCAAACCGTTGGTCAACAGCTTCAAAACGTTGGTCAACAGCTTCAAAACGTTTATCAATGTTTTTTTCTGCCTGTTCAAAACGTTTGTTCATGTCCTGCCTTAGCAATTCATTCTGTTTATTCATGTCCTGCCTTAGCAATTCATTCTGTTTGTTCATGTCCTGCCTTAGCAAATCAATTTTTGCATTTGTTTCATCGATACGTTTATCAATGTTTATCACAGAAGATTCAACACGAATCAAACGCTCATTAATCGTTGTATCTTCCGCAAATGAATAAGATTCAAAGAAACATACAATTATAAAGAATGTAAT
>PEAL01000266.1 GCA_002753725.1 Deltaproteobacteria bacterium | reverse complement strand
GTCCTGAAGTGCGAGATTTCTTTCCTTACTCAATATTTTTAGACGTTCATCACTTTCAACGGTCAGGGTTATCACTGTTGGCGTGTGATTCAATTCAACACGGGGAATGATATACCCAATTCCCATATGAGGATCCCATTCTTCCTTTGAAAAAATTCGCCATTGTTGAACAATATCATTGGCCAAAAGTTCTTGCGCAATGATTTCAACATTCTGTCGGGTAAGATTGGATCCACACAGGCAATATCGTTTTGATGTATATACAGACATCCCTTTTTTAAAAGACATATCCAATAAATCCTGGATAGCTTCCATAGCTGTACTGCCCTGATTATCACGAACACCCGGTCGGAATCCCACCCATATACACCAGTCAAATTCAACAGAAAGAGGCCTGGTGTCCGAGAGTTGTGTCACCGGATGCGTAAATATTTCTGTTTGAATTTTTTGGATTTGTTCGGCTGACAGATGGGCATCAATTGTCACAATACGAATGGTTCGTGCTGATTTCACATCAATATTGAAATAGCGACGTGCTTTGTCAATCAATACATTGCCTTCAGCATCTGTAATTGATGGCTTATATGTTATTTCAAATCTGGATGGCATAAGTATATTCTTTATGGTTTGTGCTTTTCTGGTACTGAGAAAATAGAACAGAAAAACTGTTGATAAAATTTGAATGTAGGCTAAATAATAATTGATTGAATACTATATCCGTTCAAGCGATTTTTTTCCAGAACAAAATGCATCCCACAATTGTTTCGTTGTTTCGTGGGTAAAAAATCGCATTTATACTCATAGAACATAATGCCCTTCGGGCAAAAAATAGTGTATTTATTAACTAATTCTCCTCAAAAATATAATCCTTGCAAAAATTTTTTTTCTTTATTATTAACCCCTTAAATCTTAGTTAGTTAACTAAATTATCAGTTCCTTGATTATCTTCTGGAGTACAGTTTAGTATGGAAGCTATTCAAAATTTTGTTTCAAACACATGGAGTACTATTAATAAGAAATATTTCTTTTAGTATGTATGAATTAAATTAATTATTAATTCTGTAAATATTGGTAGTAGAAATTATTTGAAGTAAATAGGATTATGCTAAGTCTATTTACTTCAAATAATTTCTTGATAAAAGTTATCTAACAATATTTCATCAAAAGAAGAAATATTATTTTTTCTCATTGCTTGATTATCAACAAATTTGCGTCGTCCTAAAGTGACTGCACCCTTTTTGGATGAATGCATGCTTACCGAAGGGACACATTTCAAGTGTTTAAAGCTGAATGACCATTTTTCCCCATTTGCATCAATCCTTGAATTTTAGCAAAAAGTTCTGTCATTCTAACGGGTTTAGCAATATAATCGGTCATTCCTGCCTCAATCATTTTTTCTCGATCCCCCTTCATTGCATAAGCTGTAAACGCAATGATCGGAATGTGGGGATCAAAATCGCCGGATGTGGACTGACGAATACAGCGTGTGGCTTCCATTCCATCCATTTCAGGCATTTGGATATCCATTAATATTAAATCAAAGGACTCTTTTTTCAGTATTTCCAATGCGTGCTTACCATTTTCCGCCGCAATGACTTCATACCCTTTACCGGTTAAAAAATGGATCACTGATTTTCGATTGAGCAAATCATCTTCGGCAAGAAGAAGTTTGATATGCGAAGGATCTGATTTTATGGATGGTTTTTGTGCTGGAGGCACTTTTTTGTCTCCCTGTTCAGTCTCTTTGAAAAATGCGGTAAAAAAGAATGTTGTTCCTTTTCCTTCGGTGCTTTCAACCCAGATATTCCCACCCATCAGCTCAACCAGTTCTTTTGAAATGGACAGGCCTAAACCTGTTCCTGTATATTTTTTTGAATATGTGTTGTCAAGTTGATTGAATTTTTCGAAAATAGCAGCGTATCTGTGTTTGGGAATGCCAATCCCTGTATCACGCACAGTAAAAAGGAGTTCATTAAACATAAGATTCTTTTTAATTCGCTGTACTTTAATGGATATTTTGCCTGTATCAGTAAATTTAAGGGCATTGCTGATAAGATTTCGCATAATTTGTTGCAGTCTGTTTGGATCTCCTTTTAAATGTAAAGGAACACTGTCATGAATTGAAATTTCAACTTCCAGACCTTTGTTGCTGATGGCATATGAAAAAATTTTTAGAACCTGATGAAGAATTTTTGATATATTAAAATTGATAGCAACCATTTCTAATTTTTTTTCTTCGATTTTTGACAGATCAAGAATATCGTTAATGATAGTGGATAATGAATTCGCAGCATCCAATACAGTCAATAAATTTTCTCGAACGTCTTTTTCTGAGGTGATATCCAGCACCATTTTTATCATACCAATAATACCACTGATCGGCGAACGAATTTCATGACTCATGTTGGCAAGAAAAGCATTTTTAGTATGATTTGCGATTTCAGCAGATTTTTTCGCCTGTTCAAGTTTTTCTAAAGCAAGCTTATTTTCGGTAATATCATTGATCAAACCTTCCAGGGCCATCAATTCTCCACGCTCATTGAAAACCCCAAGCCCTTGTTCCCACACCCATTTTGTCTGACCAGATTTCACATGAATTCTATAAGTCAATTCAAACGTCGTTTTTTTTATGATGGCATCTTGTATCAAATTCCATACCATTTCCCGATCGTCAGGATGTAGCAAATCGCCATAGGCGACTTCCATATCAAAACATAATTCCGATGATTTATATCCTGTTAACTCAAAACAGCCATCACTGACAAATATCATGGTCCAATTTTTATTATTCAGACATCGGTAGGCCATCCCCGGAAGATTACACATCAATGTGGTTAGAGCCCTTTCACTTTCGCGAAGCATGTCATCTGTAGCTTTTCGTTTCTCTATTTCTTTCTTTAAATGGAGGTTCAGTCGAATAAAATAGGTGGTCATCATAAAAGCAAGTATTGCAAGAATAAGCGCACCAAAGATAAGCAGATACCACCATGTCTGAACATAATGCTCCTTTTTTTTATAACAAAGACCTTCAGAGGAAAAATCGTTTGGAATCATATTCATATTTTTATATATTTCAGAAATATAGCTCCAGCGCCCCGGGTTCATATATCCTATTTCAACGACCGTTGACATAATCAGTCGTTTTGTCATCTCGGCTTCAAATATCAGATGGTCTCGACTGTGTCTCTGGCTGTATTTTGTTAAAATCAAATCAATGATTTCCTCAGAATGATTCAGTGCATACTCCCAACCTTCCAGAGATGCTTTCAAAAAGGCATCAACGCGTGCTGGATATGTTTTTATCTGTTCTTCCAGAGTGTATAAGGTATCACCATAGAAATCTATCCCGCCGGAACGAGGGGAAAAAATGTTATAAGCAATATTTTCTTTTTGAAGCATAAACGGCTCATCAGTGGAATATGCTGACATGGCATCAATTTGCCCCTGAATCAAACAGTTGGTGTCAAAGGAATGGGGATAAATAATCATTTTTGAGGGATCTGCTCTTTCAGATTCAAGATAAGCCAACAATTCTGCTGAATGAGGTTCAATCATCACACGCTTTCCGCTCAAGGCATGCAAGTTATCTATTCCATTTTTTTTAGGGACAAGCAAAACCAGAGGGGAATGCTGATAAATGGCAGCCAATGCAACAACTTTATGTCCTTTTGCTCTGAGTAACATAATATCAGACATAGCGATGCCAAATTCAGCGTCGCCTGCTAACACTTTTTTTGATGCATCCTCACCGTTGGACTCGACAATAGTGACCAAAAGCCCTGCTTTTTTATAAAAGCCTTTTTCAAGGGCTGCATAATATCCTGCAAACTGGAATTGATGCCGCCATTTCAGTTGAAGCGTCACTGAATCCAGTTTTTTATCCTCAGCGTTCACTTCTACTGATAGAGCAGAATCGTTTAATGGCGGGAAGATGGCACACAGACTAATCAATAAAGCAAAGAGTAAAATATATCGTAATCTTTCCCCAAAATTTGAGAATCTGTTAAGACGCGTAGCGATATGTCCCGATTTCAGAAATTCACATTCATTGATCGGAGGATTTTTTACACCACACTGTAGAATGTTATTCAGATGTTTTGCCTTAAATTTGTTCATGAGTATTCTTTCAATGACCATTTGATTGACATGTTGTACGCCTATAGTTCCGGCAATTTTCTCAAATGAACATGTTCAAGCAAGGCGTTTAAATCATCCTTTGATGACCAGAGAACATCGTGTTCTTTCATTAAATGTTCAGCTTCTCTTGTCACCCCTGAATAAGAAAAAAGCCACAGGCTCAATTGTTCCAGAATATCGCCCTCACGCTCTTGAACCCTTTTTCCCTGTTCTATCAGATGATGAACAGCTTCTACGCCAATGGGTCGATTGTGCCACTTACTTTCAGCCAGCCAAATTTCTGTTCCAGAGCTTGCATATATATCGATTTCCATATTTTTTCCAACTTGAGGCCTTGACCGTTGATCAATATAAACAAAGTGATCAGGAATTTTGATCGACTGTGATGAATGAAAATATTTCCCAGATAAGGTTTTGTTCTGACTGTTCCATAGAACTTGGATCATATAAACTTCAGCCAGATAGCCTTTGTATTCATGAAACCGCTTTTCACGTTTTTCAAATTTTTGAATGGTTTTTTCTTCAACATATTTTCGCGTACACTTAGCAACCTCAATTGCGCCCCAAACGTTTAAGAATTCATTTAAAATCGGATCATTGATTTTACCAAACCAGTTGCCAAACATTTTGTATTCAATCAAATCTCCCCGTGCAAGCTTGATCATGATTTCCTTAATTTTGGATATGGGGACATCTTTTGATTCTTGAATTTTTAATTCTCGTTGAATTCGGTGAAGATCAATTTCATCACCTTCTTCAATGGCGGCCAGATATAAAATCCATTTGGTGATACCATATTCATTGACCCGTTGAATCCATCGGTTGACCTGATCCGAGAGTTCCATCCAGATAAAGCCAGATGATATGTCAATGGCCAGCATTTTATTTAAGTCTTTTTCGCTGTTGATTGGCTTTTTCTGTTTGGCAGCCTGCCGAACAACAGAAGTTATATAAAAAGGATTTCCACCGCATCGGTCAGAAATAACCGGCGGCATTTCCGGATGAATTGTTGCCCCATAAAATGTTGCTGTTTTTATGACCAGTTCTTCACCATAATAGTCAGTGAATCGTTCAATACGTTCATAATCAAATCGTCCATACAATGCCCCTTTGCCGAGGATTTCATCTTTTAATATGCTCATGGCTGAACCGGTCACAAAATGAGGACATCGGGGAGATTCCACCGCTTCTTGAAAAAAACCGACAATACTGAAATTCAGATGAGGCAATCGGGTGTTTTGAAATTCATCCAGAAACATAGCAATGGTTATATCATCAATGAAAGCAACATTTCTTGGTAGCATAATTGCGCGTTGCTCAGGAACTGCGGCGGCTTCATCAATAACAGCTTTCAACAAATCAATGGCCACATGAACCCCTCTTGTTATGGGAATATCTTTTTCAATGTAGTTGATCAATGCATCAATATTGTTTGGATCCGTTAAAACCTCAGGAAGGTTTAAATGAAAGGCAGTATACCATCTTAAAAAATTTTCAATATAACAAATGGCAAAATCTTTTTTGCTCAAAAATTCTTCAGGAAATTGATAATATACAGGGATCACAAATTTTTCATTTTTTTTCTGCTTGAAAAACAGTTCATTAACCACACGTTTAAAAATTTCTGTTTTCCCCATCCGCCGCTGCCCAATTAAAACGGTTGACATGGATCGCCGGGTAACGGCGTTCAATGCAGCAGTACAAAAAGCATCGATATGATCCTGGCGGTCTGTATAAACATCCTCTGGAACAAGGGTTTCAATAGCCATTTGATTGAATGACATGATTTTCTCCTTTGCCAAAATCTTTTTATATATTAATTTTATAGTTCCGGCAATTTTTTCAGGTGAACATGTTCAAGCAAGACGTTTAAATCATCCTTTGATGACCAATGATAAATTTTTCTTAAACTTAACATGAAAAGTTGTTTGAATCAACAATATGGAAAGAGAATAAGGGGAACAATAAACGGATTTCTTCCATTCAGGATATGAATCTTTTTTTTTACAAATAAAAATATTTGACAATTTTTTTTGAATTCTTTATGTCAGATATATCATAACGAGATATTTATTAATTGATACACAAAAAGGAGAATGAGAAATGTTAACGCAATCGTCTTGTATTAAAAGGCTTGTGTTTGTGGTTGCACTAATGATTGTGAGTATTAGCAGCACAGGCGTTCATGCAGAGCCAAAAGGAAAAGTAATTATTTTTCATGCAGGCAGTCTTACGGTTCCATTTGCAGCAATGGAAAAATATTTTGAAAGCATTTATCCACAGGTGGATATTTTGCGTGAAGCTGGTGGCAGCACTAAAATGGCCAGATTGATTTCTGAAGTTGGAAAACCGGCTGACATTATGGCATCGGCTGATTTTGCTGTTATCGATAAAGCGTTGATTCCTTCGCATGCTTCATGGAATATTCGTTTTGCAAGCAATCAACTGGTGCTTTGCTATACAAATAAAAGTAAGTATGCTGTGGAAATAAATACTGGAAACTGGTTTGACATTTTAACTCGCAATGGTGTTATCTGGGGACATTCTGATCCCAATATTGACCCATGCGGATATCGAAGTCTTATGGTTCTTCAACTGGCAGAAATCTTTTATAAAAAGCCCGGCTTGTATGAACAGTTGCTTGCTAATCGTCCTCAAAAAAATATTCGTCCCAAGTCTGTAGAACTGGTTTCACTCTTAAAAACCGGAAACATGGATTATGCCTGGGAATATCTATCTGTCGCTGTTCAACATGACTTGAAATTTATTCGTTTAGATGATCATATTAATCTGGGAAACTATCAGTTAGATAGCTATTACGCTCAGGCGGAAGTCAGTGTTACAGGCAAAAAACCAGGAACGTGGATGAAACACTCTGGAAAATCATGCACTTATGGAATAACTATTATTAAGGACGCGCCCAATCGAGACGTAGCGGAATTATTTCTTGACTATGTCTTAGATTCGGAAGGAGGTTTAAAAATTTTGAAAGAAATGGGCCAGCCCCCTTTTATTCCTTGCCGGGTTCCCACTCAATCAATGCAGCAATCGTTACCTCAATTATTGAAAAAACGTGTAAATGTTAAAAATTAAACGATTTCAAAAAATAAAACAGTACAGTGATCCTTTTTTCTGGGTAGCGATACTGTCGTGTGTGATTGTTTCCCTGTTCATTCTGTCACCTTTGTTTCAGATGTTTCTGGAACCCTCATGGCAAACGCTTGCGGATAGTTTTTT
>PEAL01000039.1 GCA_002753725.1 Deltaproteobacteria bacterium | reverse complement strand
TATTTCAGATAAAGCCTTTCATGGCATTGTATTTGAGATTAAAAACAGAGATGATGCAAATTTACCCACAGAAAAAGAAGCCCAACTCTTTATTCAAAAACTGGAATTATTCAAACATACTCTGAGCCGACAAGGGCATGAACATGTTGTGCTTTGTCCAATCTATCTGAGTGCCAATGGTTTTGAACCGGATGTCGAAAAATGGTTGTTTGAGCATTATGTATTGACTGCGGATATGGATTCGTGGGGAATTGTATGAATTCATTCTTTGCATTTTTTACACATGCTATAATGTATAATTATACGCATAATTATAATAAATTTAAAAGGTTATTTGCACTATGATAAGTGGTAAGTTTTACTTTTATATATTGATTCTTTGTATGATAACAATAAGCAATTCTGAAGGCTCTACTAATTTTATTTCATTAGATAATGGCCCTTGGCCAATGTATGGCCATGATATTAATAGTACAGGTCAAAGCCAATATGCTGGCAAAGGTGATGGTGTTTTAAAATGGAAGTATGATTTTGAAGGCCCTAGTGGGCATGTTTCAATTAGCTCTGACAATGTAATTTATTTTGTAACAAAAAATTATCTCAACGCAATTGATACTGAAGGAAAACTACTATGGAAAAAATATATTCAGCATATTGTATATTATTGTGTACCAACTATTGACTCTAAAGGAACAATATATGTGAATGAAAGCAAAAGCATATATGCTGTAACCTCCAAAGGAAAGTTTAAATGGAAATATGATGTTGGTGATTACCTCTATTATTCTATTGATGTTCATGAACTTTGGGACAGATCAGGTTCTAATTCTTATGGAGAGTATACATCTCCTGAAGATATGGCGTATGAAATGGTTGAAGATGTTTTAGAATCTTATAACCGCGAAATTTTCAGATTACTTGATTTAAAAATGTATATGGAAGCAACTAAATACTGTAAAGGAGTACTGAAAGGAATACATCGCTTCGATAATGAATCCTCATCAGAGTTTAAAGATTGGGCTATAGATATACCTGGAGAATGTTTTAGCTATCTTGAAGAAGAGTTCAATAAGCGTTGCCAGAATGCAGAATCTTTGAAATTATTAAGTCAATTTATCAAAAAAAATTGTTCAGAATGGACATAATATTTTTGATATTATTGCTGAAATCTTCAAAATGCAATGTACAATAGTTTCTTTATAAATGATCTGGACATCGACAGAGCATCCACGGTAATGGTTTAAATTAAATGACTAATCTCAAACTATTGACTGGTGGGCATATGAGCAGCCACACAATTGGATTAATTTTGGATATACACTAAAATGTCAAACTCAACTACACTATTAATATCTTTATAAATAAAACAGTTAATTATTAATAACCAAACAATCAAGCGGACTGACGCCGCTTATTTTCAGCGTTATACTTCAAATTTTGTACGTTCAGGAGATGTAACAAAACATAGATTGTATTAATAGTTTAATTGTAAACAAATTCAAAAGGTCAATTTTGAAATCCACAGACAGCGGCTATTGAGCTGAAATTCAACAAAACACAAAGTAAGGTGCAGAATCCGCTGAAATAGACAGCTGGGCGAAACGTGATTATCATCTGACTATTTCAATACAAATATAATTGCTTGATTTACAGTTGAATGATAGACAGATCTGTCATTGTAAGATATACAGAAACCATAGAGCTTCTTGTTATCGTGCGTAAACTTGGGGCGTAGAATCCAGTCACAAAACGTGCTTAATGCAATTAAGTTTGTTTTACAATATTATTCAAAAGGGATAAAAACTGAGTATCCACGCACCCGGTTTTTTGAAATAATTACAATAAATCACGCAAAAAGAACTATGATTCGTCTGATTCAAATGATTGACTATGATGAGTAAAACGCTGAGCAACTAAGCGACAGTTTAAATCTCTGACTTTAACCAAAGTGCTTGGAGACGACAGCTGAGCAGCCACGCGACAGTTTAAATATCTGACATCACCAAAAGTGCGTGGAGGTGATAGCAATCACGCAATTCTTTAATATTACAGACATCAAACAAAGTGCATGAAGACGACAACTGAGCAGCTACGCGACAGTTTAAAGCTCTGATGTCAACGATCGTTCATGGATTACTTAGCATCCGCTTCTTCTCTGTCAATACACGCAAGAAGAACTATGATTCGTCTGATGCAAATGATTAATTAAGTATGATGAGATAATACGCTGAACAAGCGCGCAACCGGTTTAGAGTTCGTACATCCACCCAAGTACGTGGTTTGAAACGCTGAGCCGCCACGCAATAGGTTTAATGATTTGAAACCCATCCAAGTGCGAGAAATCGTTTCTTGAGTAGTCAAACAATTGCTAAATTTTCTGAAATAAACCCAAGTGAAAAAACAAAAAATGAGGAACCAGGCAACAAATTAATTTTACCTGTCAATTCAAGTCGATTTTTGATAAATAAATAAGGCATGTTTAAAGCGATTGACATAAATAGAAAAACAAAAAATTATTATTATTGACGACCAATGAAATAAACATTCGATTGAAGAATTACGTTATAGCGGTCAAAATAATCAGTTAATATGTCCAGAATGCGAGCAACCTGTATTGGTTAAAGCCGGTGAAATCAAACAATGGCATTTTTCCTTAACTGAAAATGAGGAAAAGATTGATTATGTCTAAAATAAAGATACCCGACAAACTTAAAATATGGATTGATGTCCGAAAACGTTTTCATTTATCAGACGCACAAATACAAATGGCAAGAGAACTTGGGTTAAATCCTAAAAAGTTTGGTAAACTCGCCAATCATAAGCAACAACCCTGGAAAGAGCCTTTGCCTGATTATATTGAAACGCTTTATTATAAACGATTTAAAAAAAACAAGCCAGAGCAGGTCAGGTCAATCGAAAGAATGGTAAAAGACAAAAATAAAAAAAAACAAGAGAGAAAGTTAAGAAAACAAGCGGCAAGTTCTAAAACAGACAATCAAACTTGAAACGTAAAAGCATCTACGCATCATACCAATTCAATAAAGGAGGATCACTTATGTCTCAATCTAAAATGGCTTTAAAACCCTATCTCGAAGCGATTGATGATCATTGTGATCAATTGTCAAAAGATGATCTCAAAAATATGATTATCAATATTGCAAAAGAAGTGGCTGTTGGAGAACGAAAAATTTTTCTTTCAAAACTCTATTCATTTTGCGCAGCTAAACAAGCAGTTCCAGATGAAGCTGATGAAATTGATGAAACCAATATTCGGAAAGCATTATTTAATCAGATTGATGCCCTTAAGGAAGAAATCCAGGAACGTGTGAGCAGTATTGAAGATGGTTCATACTGGGATATGCGGGATTATGATGATTATTATGATTATAATGAAGAACCGGACTATATTTCTGAAGATCAGATTGATGAATTAAAAGCTTTATTTAACACGGCTGACGATTATTTTTTTAATGATCATTTAATATTGACACGTGATCTTTATGAAAAATTGTTTCAACTGATCGATGAATTTGATGGATTTGATTCTTATGAATATGGGTATCCTTTAAGTTCAGATACTTTTTTTATCAAAGAGTATCGTGCCAGATATTGTCGATGTGTTTACGAAACATCACATAAACCCAATCGTGTTCAGGATATGATTAATGCAATGAATATTCATGCAGCACTGAACCCCAAAATTTTAGATTTAAAAAATGAACAATACCCCATGTTTCAAGATATCATTGATGCCCGACCCGGAACAATGGAAGAGTGGGATAATTTTCTGAACCAATTTTGCTCTGAACTGAAAAAGCACAAAACCAACCGATCAGAAATGCTATTGATAGAAATTTCTTTTATTCAAAATGGCATGACAGGTATCGCAAAACTGGCCAGACAATGGAAAACAAAGCAGCCCAGAGGTTATTTGTTTTGGATTCAAAGGCTGATTGAAGAAGAAGACTGGAAAGTAGCCTCTGACATTTGTATGGAGGCATTAAACATATTTCCCAACACGTCGTTCAGAGAACAAGCCGCAGAACATCTGATCCAGTGCGCTAAAAAATTAGATTGCAAAGACGTGATTCTAACAGCAAAACGAGAAAAATTCATATCTTCGCCAGATAAGGAAAACCTTCTGAATCTCGCTCATGAGGCTTTCGAGCAACATGTTCGAAATGAAGAGATGTCAAATCTGATGAATCGTTATCAAAAATCCAGAAAGAACTTTAGTAATGATTCATTATATATCAAATTTTTACTGATGGCCGGTAATTTGAAGGCTGCCTTTGAGTTGATCAAAACAGAAAAAACGATTGAATGGCATTCTGATAAAGCGGGCATTGTTTTTGTGAGTATACTTTATGTTATTTGTGAAAAACCAGATTCAGTAAAAATCATACATCAACTTTTTAAATATTATGCAAATACAGTCAGAGCATCTTCATCATTTCACATTGATGAAGACAAAGAAGCAACAAGCATGTACAAAGAAATACGCATTGGTTTAGGCCAATATGCATTAAAGTCAGCAGACAAGACTGTTTTTTGGGAGTGGGCGTATGAAATTGGATGTGGTCAAATTGATAGTATAGTATCAAACAAAGAACGCAACGCTTATGGTCGTGCAGCACAAATGTTAGGTGCATTATCTGAATGCCTCATATTGACAGATCAAAAGGACAAGGCGCAGCATCTTGTGAACACATATTATAAAGAGAAATACAGGCGCTTTAGTGCATTCAGAAGAGAGGTCAAGGCTGTTTTTAATCATGATATTTTGAAATCCATTGAGATATAATTGATTTTTTTTAACCTGAAAAAGTAAGATTAATATGAAAGAGCGTCAAAATCTTGAATATAAACAAAGCTGGCGAGATGAATATCTAAAATGGATTTGCGGTTTTGCCAATGCGGATGGTGGGACTTTAATCATTGGCGTTAATGATAATGGACAGGTTGTTGGAATTCGTCGAGCGAATAAATTGTTAGAGGATATTCCCAACAAGGTAAGGGATATGCTGGGAATTCTGGTAGATGTCAATCTCCAATTTACTTCAGAAGGGGAATTTCTTGAAATCATTGTAGAACCTTATCCCTATCCGATTAGTTATAAAGGGCAGTATCATTACCGGAGCGGAAGCACAAAACAGGAACTGAAAGGGGCTGCCCTGGATCGGTTTCTTCTTCGTAAACAAGGAAAAAATTGGGATAGTGTTCCTACTCCTTACGTGAAGGCAAAAGATTTGGATTCATCTGCATTGAATATATTTAAAAAACGCGCGCTAAAAAGCAAGCGCCTTTCACTTGATTTACTTGAAGAACCAGAGGATCAACTTTTAGAAAAACTTCATCTTTTTGAAGGCCAATACCTGAAAAGGGCTGCTGTTCTGCTGTTCCATCCTGAACCGGAAAAATATATCACTGGTGCTTTTATCAAAATCGGCTATTTCGAAAATAACGCAGATATTCTTTACCATGATGAAATTCATGGTCATCTATTTTTTCAAATTGATCACACAATGGACTTGTTACTCACCAAATATACAAAAGCCTTGATTTCTTATGAAGGACTTCAGCGGATTGAAACGTACCCTGTGCCAGAAGCTGCCTTGCGTGAAATATTATTAAACGCAGTTGTTCATAAAGATTATGCCAGTTCGGCGCCAGTGCAGATCAGTGTTTATCATAACAAAATTTTATTCTGGAATCCAGGTGTGTTGCCAGAAGGATGGACAGTGGAAACCTTGACTCAAAAGCATGCATCACAGCCCTTTAATCCAGATATAGCGAATGTTTTTTTTCGATCAGGTATGATTGAGGCCTGGGGACGAGGCGTTGAAAAGGTCTTTGATTCATGTCGAAAATCCGGACTTGAAAAACCTGATTTGCGATATGAAAAAACCGGCTTATGGGTAGAATTTAAGCCTACTACCCAAGAAATTACCCAAGAAATTGAAAAGGCTACCCAAGAAATTGATCAGACTACCCAAGAAACTACCCAAGAAATTGATCAAACTACCCAAGAATTTGATCAGACTACCCAAGAAAATGAAAAAACGACGCAACAAATGACGCAAAAAAGAATTCTATCTTACATAAAAGAAAAGCCGGAGGTTACTCGCAGAGAATTGGCAGAAAAAGTTGGAATCAGCAGTAATGGTGTTAAATACCATTTAAAAAAACTTAAAGGTAAAGGCATCATTCGGCATGTCGGGGCAACGAAGAAAGGTCATTGGGAAATACTTAAATGATCAAATGGAGTTTAACAGATTATAGTCCTTTTGGAGAAACAAATTGAATGGAATTATGAAAAAAGAATGGCAGGGTATGATCATCCACCTGTCAATCTTATATTTTTCTAATTCGGAGGTTTTATGTATGCTCAAAAATTAAGTAATGTACAATTAGAAATATTAAAATTATATTCAACAGACTTATCTATTTCAGAACTATTGAAATTCAAGCAAGAACTATCCAATTTTTTTGCTAAAAAAGCAATTCAGGAAGCTGATCAAGTATGGGAAAAAAAAGGTTTAACGAATAATTGTATGGATATCTGGTTAAATGAAGAAAACATTTAGATTTGTTTTAGATACTAATATTCTTCTTGTATCGATTTCCAGCAAGTCGAAATATCATTGGATATATCAATCGTTACCGCTACAAAAATATGAAATTGCAATAACAAATGATATTTTAATGGAATATGAAGAAATAATATCAAATAAATACTCAGAATCTGTAGCAAAAAACGTAATTCGAAATTTACTTTTGAGTCACAATGTAAAGCAATCAAAGGTATTCTACAATTGGGATCTAATACAACATGATAAAGATGATAATAAATTTGTAGATTGTGCCATTGCTTCCAATGCTGATTATATTGTTACTAACGATAAACATTTTAACTGTCTTAATGAAGTCGAATTTCCTATTGTTAAATGTATAAACATACATTGATCAATTTAAAGAATTTTGCAGGATGGCAAATATTGTATATTGAGCAAGCTCCTGAAAATGAAATAGCAGAAGTAAGAATAACGCACTATAAAACACCACTAATATTTTCTTAATTCTGAAAATTCATTTAATTCTGTAAATTCTGATCCTAAAAAAAGACGTACATTAATATTTTACGATGCTGCCTTTCCAAGAAAACCAGCATCCATAATTAATCAAAACAAGGGAGGTACCCAAATGAAATCAACAAAACTTTCAACAATCATGTTTTCAATCATCATTGTTCTGGCAATGATGTTATCCATTCAAAATAACGCTTTTTCAGAAAATTGGCGGGATGGCTTTGCGCGTATTTCCATGTTGCCGCAGGGTGTTTCTGATCATCAATGTTTTACTGCCAATGGTTTTGTTTATTGTGCGGGGGGATATGGTGATAATGGAAGAATAGATAACGTCTGGTATGCTAAAATAAATTCAGATGGTTCTTTGGGGGAGTGGAAAGAAACTACGCCTTTGCCATATGGTGTTTCTGGTCATCAATGCTTTACTGCCAATGGTTTTGTTTATTGTGCGGGGGGATATACAGGTAGTAGAACGTCCGAAGTATGGTACGCCACTCTAAACACCGATGGAAGTTTAGGCAACTGGCAAAAAACAACATCTTTGCCATATGATGTTTATTTTCATCAATGTTTTACTGCCAATGGCTTTGTTTATTGTGCGGGGGGATCTACAGGTAGTAAAACGTCTCAAGTCTGGTACGCCACACTAAACACAGATGGCAGTTTAGGCAACTGGCAAGAAACAACATCTTTGCCATATGCTGTTTATTATCATCAATGCTTTACTGCCAATGGTTTTGTTTATTGTGCGGGGGGAAGTACTAACGATGGCAGTACTTCACAAGTCTGCTACGCCACTCTAAACACCGATGGAAGTTTAAGCAACTGGCAAGAAACAACATCTTTGCCATATGTTGTTGATAGTCATCAATGCTTTACTGCCAATGGTTTTGTTTATTGTGCGGGGGGAAGTACTAACGATGGCAGAACTTCACAAGTCTGCTACGTAAAACAAAATACTGATGGAACTTTAAGCAATTGGAGTTATACAGAATCTCTTCCATATGTACTAAGCTACCATCAATGTCTCAGTATCAATAATAATATTCTTTGTTTGGGAGGATACAATGATAAGCGAAATAAAGATGTCTTAAGCTATCTAAATCCTATGATTCTTACCCCTACTCATCCAACTGGAGATAATTGGTATATTACAAGTACATTTACATTTAGTTTGAGCAATATCTTGATTATTCCAAATGGTTACTATTATATACTAGACAATTCAAGCCATACCGAAATAACTACAGGTAATAGTAAGTACACAACAAATCGCTCTTTAAGCTTCTCATCAGGCATAGCTGTAGAACATGGCACTCATTATCTCCACATCGCTTTTGCAGGTGATCAAAATTTACCGCTAATTTCAAGACATTTTAGATTTAAAACATATGTGAATCCGATTCAGGTTAATTCCCCAACTCATCCAGATCAAAATGAATGGTATGATAACCATAGTTTCCAAATCAATTTAGAATATATAAATTCGAACCTGACCTACAGATATATCATCGATGATTATCCAGAAACCATCCCAAATTCCTCATCCGCATTAGTTGATTTTACAAGTCACGCTTTTGTCAGCCAAACTCCAGGCACTCATTACCTCCACATTCAAATTTTTGATATACTTGGCGCCACAGGACAGCCGCTTCATTTTCGTTACAATATTTATGACTCTGATGAACCCAAACCCGCACCTTTGCCAGTTGTTACAGAGTTATATGTAAATCCAAAAAATGTAACAAAGGATGGAACAATATCCATTCAGGGAACCATAGAAATTAAATAACAGACGATGATGCAAAAAAAAATCAATCAACAATGGAGGCATCAATGAAAAATAGCCTTTTATTCACAATATGGATAATCATCGTCAGCCTGATTCCAGCATCCTTAATTGCAGAAAATACCATTATTGAAGCAGAATACTTTTTTAATAATGACCCTGGCGAAGGCAATGGCACGTACTTAAATACAGACAACGATATCTTTCAAAAAGATATTTCGTTTCCCAATTTATCCTATGGCAACAACACGATTTATGTGCGCGCAAAAGACAGCCTGGGCCGATGGGGAAAGGCATACCCTGCATATTTCACAGTTGTCGAAAAACTACCGCCTGTTCAAAATACCTACGATATGTCAATTATTGCCGCTGAATACTTTATTGATATGGACCCGGGACAGGGCAATGGCATTGCCATCCAATCCGCAGATGGTTCTTTTGATGAAAAATTAGAACAGTTTTCCATAAATAATATCCCTGTAAATCATTTATCTCTGGGCAATCACACCCTTTTTGTTCGCGGAAAAAGCCACCGGGGATTCTGGGGCCCAACAAAAAAAATCCAGTTCAAAAGAATTGAAAAAAATCCACCCATTCAAAACGAATACCAAATGTCTATCACTGCCGCAGAATACTTTATTGATACAGACCCGGGCCAGGGAAATGGAATTCCCATTCATGCTCTGGATGGCAACTTTGACAGCAAAATAGAAAATTTTAACTTATCCGACATTCCAGTCAGTCATCTTCCTTTGGGCACACATACAGTCTTTGTTCGCGCTAAAAATCAATTGAACATCTGGGGCCCAACAAAACAATATACTTTTGAACGTATCGAAAAATATCCGCCCACACAAGAAACCTATCACATGACAATCACTGATGCCGAATACTTCATCGATACCGACCCAGGCGAAGGAAATGGCATGCCTGTTCTGGCAACCGATGGCAGCTTTGATGAAAAAATCGAACAATTTTCATTATCAGGAGTTGCAGTCAATCACCTGATTCCAGGGAATCACACCCTTTTTGTGAGAGGCAAAGACAACTTCGGGCGATGGGGAAAACCCAAAGCATTTCAGTTTCATATTGAACCGGTTGCGGATTCAGCGGATGATTACTATATCATCGCCGCAGAATACTTCATTGATACTGACCCGGGCAAAGGAAAAGGCATTCCAATTCAGGCCAGCGATGGCAGCATGGACAGCATTTATGAACAATTTTCAATGGATGCCATTGATATCTCATATTTAAGCCCGGGCAACCACCGCCTGTATGTTCGCGGCAAACGAAATGATGGCGTTTGGGGCGCTGTTTATGCCAGAACGTTCTTTATACCTGAAGGGCTGACACCTTCGGTAGAAATCACCACCAATACACCGCTATCAGGAGAGGCACCATTTACCACTCAATTTACTGCTGATTTTATTCATATCAATCCGCAACGCTTTAAATGGGATCTTGACAATGATGGCATCATCGACGCAGTGACCTATGATTCACAACTGCTTTGGACATTTGACAAGGCAGGAGATTACCGCATTCAGGTGATTGTGCTTGATGTTTTGGGCAGGGAATTTTTTAACCATATTTCCATTCATGTCAGCCCCTCGCAAACCATTAATGATGAAGTGATACTCGAACCTTTTTATCCGGAATCACACTATCTGCCCTCCTATGTCATGACAGGCGGCCGGGCCATTCGATGGTATCGATTGCTTGATTCGAATCATCATCTGTTAATCAACAAAAAACTGCATTATCAATGGGATACTGAAATTTATACCAGCCAGTCTGATGACCAGGGATTTATTGCCATTAAGAGCCCAAGGGTTGAGGAATCAACCGCATTTGCCATGACCATTGTGGATCAGAATGGCAATGAGATATCTCAGGACAATCTGCCCTTTTTCAGTGTGATTCCGACAGATCGTGAATTCAAAGAAACATATTCTCTCTTATTGGATGTGGGGCTGGAGTTAGGCCTTGGTGGCCCGGGTGCCAGTATGGGGCCAATGGAATTCAAAACACTTGAGGTGGGTTTTTCTGGAAAAACAAGTCTGCTTCATACAGAAATTCATATTTTACACAACAACACCATTGATGTTGAAGTCAACAATATCAATGAAATATCCATTGGATTAAATGGTTTTGCCGGATTTTCAGGAACAATATTCAAAGAATATGTGCATACAAAAGGACGTCCGAAAATTGAAGCTGGAATGGGTGTCAATTTAGAATATTCCCAGGCACTCAGCACCTGCTTTCAATTTAAAGATTTTTTGAATAATGACAGCAGCGATCATCATGATCAATTGCTTGCGGCAACAGGCCTGTTTTTTGAGAATCTCGTTAAACTGAATCCTGGAAGCGCGGGCAACATTATTGTTCAGCAAATATTCAACGCAATTATCCAGCAAGTTACTGGTGTAGATGACTATTATCAAGGGTTTGGCCATGAATCTACTGTATCGATGAATGGTTCCATCAAAGGAAGTATTTCCCTGACAAATCCTTTGGGAAAAGTCGCTGGTTCGGGGATATCCCTTGATATATCTGCAATTGATTCATCATACATATTCAGGCATGAACGTGAAAATGATATCAATAATACCAGCAAGTTAACCAATTCAATTCATGGAAATATTGAATTGGCAGGCTTTCACATGGGATTGAGTCAAAAATTTGGTGGAGATAAAAGGCGCAACAGTACACCCAAATTCAGCATTCCGGGTGCAGACTTTCATATTGGCGACTTTGCCGGTGAACAGCAAATTTCCATTGAAACCAGTCAGACAGGCCAGCAAATAAATTTTCAACTGATGACCAATCGGTCTTCTGGCAATGAATTGTTTTTTAATTCCATATTCAATGAAACTTTCCTTATGCTGAAAACAAACGATCCACAAACGATCAACTATCTTTCTGCCAATTCTTCATTGATTGAAAATATCGTGAATGATCAAAGCCTTAACCTGTCTCCTTTTTCATATCGCAACGCATTTGATGCATTTACGAATATCAATCAAGGAAAGGTTTTCTGGCAGAAAATCATCAAAGAAAACAATATTACCACGATCCCAATCAACATAGGCGGCAGCCTGGGCGCCAAACTGGGATTGTCATTTAATGTGGATATGCGCGCCATTGTGAAATATACATCAAAAGAAGGCATCATCACCCCGGAAACTGGCATGATCCGCACAGCAGAATACGATAAAGATCAACATATTCAAGTCATCGGCTGCCAGAGTATTATCAACGAATATTTAGAGATGCTTCAAGGTGTCATTCATTCAGTCATGGAAACAGTTGAAAAAGTGAAGGAAAAGGGCAAAGAACTTATATTGGAGACCAAAGCCAAAATTATTGAAGGGGGTGCAATGATTAAAGCTGGCGCAAAGGCTGGTTTTGAGCAATTTGTTGATTTTACATTCAAGATAACATCATTCCAAAACGACCAGAAACGTTCTTTTCGCATTCGTACCGATCAATCAGAAACTGTGATGACTGTGGGAAATGTGTTTGTGTTAGCCGTTCAAACGCAATCCGGTGAAACAATCGAAACCCTTCCTGAAGCCCTGACATTGACTGTAGGCTATACCCCACAAGACTTGAATCTGGCAGGATATTCCATGAACGATGCCCATAAACTCAGGCTGTATCAATGGAATCCCAACTCCAATTTCTACGCATATATTGGCGGACAGGTGAATATCAGTGAGCAATCTGTGAGCTGTGCGGTTGTAAAAACAGGGCAATACTTACTGGCCATTGATGCAGACGCACCAACAATCAATCAATTTTCCATATCAAATGGCACCAGTATGCCCAAAATATCATTTCGCTTGCAGGACGAATTAAGCGGCATTCAATTTTCAGAATTTCAAGTCTATCTTGATGATCAACGTATTGCCGATGCCAGTAATTACAGTGAATGCATTCAGCCATCAACCGGATTTTTTGAATACAAACCCCATTCAGAATTATCATCAGGTATTCATGAAATCAGTATTACGACTCAGGATACCAGTGGGAATTCGGCTGCGTATGCATATACCTTTGTCGTGAATAATCAAGCACCGCAAATATGGCATTCGCCCATACATTCATGCACATCTGATGAAGCATTATCTGTATCAGCAGTTGTCACAGATGATGACGCAATCAAAGGTGTTTACCTGAACTACAGACCCAAAACCAATGAACAGAGTTTTGAGACCATTGAAATGCATCATCTAAAGGACACATCAACATATATTGCCGAAATCAAACAAGATCAACTCACACACGCAGGCCTTCGGTATTTCATTCAGGCAAGCGACACCAGTGGAAATATCACAGAAACCGCCCAAATGGATATTGTAATAACCGATACCAGCGGTCCCATACTGACAAAATCCATTGAATGTGCCTGTCAATCCGGATTGGCACGAATCATATGGCAGCCATCCACAGATGCCGACACAAATGGCTATTATGTCTGGATCGCTGAAACGCCTGAAAATTATACATTGTATCAGGATACAGCATTGACTTTATTTGTTGATATTCCAGAAACGCTCTCAAACCACCTGTTCAAAATCAGCGCCTATGATATAAAAGGAAATATGGGACCATTATCCCATGAAATAAGCATACCTTTATGTCAACCCGGCTTGAAACATGTGATTGATTATCTTCAAGTCTTGTCTGGCATGCGTGTTGATCCAAATATTCTGATTGTAAAAGACATTGCATCTGACAATAAACTCGGTCTGGCGGAACTGATTGATTTATTTCAGATCATTTCAAAAAATTCAGGAGAAAAGCATTGAAAAACAGTGTTAATAAAAAAGATAACAATAATCCATTGCACTTGAGCCAGTTGACAGTAAAAGGTTTTAAATCATTTGGTGATTGCGGGCAAACCATAATGCCAAATAATCTGACAGTGCTTTTAGGCGCGAATGGTTCCGGAAAGAGTAATCTTGTCGCCTTTTTTAAAATGCTCAATTCCATTATCAATAGAAAACTTCAATTGTACGTGGGAGAACATGGTACAGCAGAATCATTGCTTTTTTATGGGCCCAAGCAAACAAGAAGTATATCAGCAACCATAACATTCAATGACATGTTTGCATATTCTTTTACTTTAAACCATGCAGCAGGTGATACCTTAGTGTTCAATAAAGAGTCTCTTGTGGTTTACAATCAAGATAATACATCATCAATTATTGATTTAAAGCCTGATATAAAAGAATCGGGTTTCCAAAAATACTATGAAACATCGGAGAATATGAATCATAGACTACTTTTTGAATACTTAAACAACCTGAAGGTATTTCAATTCCACGATACAACCAATGAGTCAAAAATAAGGAACAAAGTATATATCAATGATTGTAAGCACCTTCATAGCAATGGCGGCAATCTAAGCGCTTTTTTGTTTGCAATGAAGAATATTCCGGAAAGAAAAAAGTATTATGATCGAATAATCAGACACATTAAACAAATTATTCCGAGATTTGATGATTTTGAGCTCGAACCTTTTATGATGAATAATGATTATATTCAATTAAACTGGAAAGAAAAAGGCTCTGATTATATATTTGGTACCCACCAACTTTCAGATGGATCCCTTCGTTATATCGCACTTGCATCCTTATTGCTTCAGCCGCCAGATACAAGTCCATCATTTATTGTTATTGATGAACCAGAGTTGGGACTTCATCCATCAGCAATATCATCATTTGCCGGTATGGTTAAATCTGTCAGTCAACACAAACCGATAATTCTTGCAACACAGTCAACAAATCTCATTGATGAGTTTCAGCCCAACCAAATCATGATTGTTGAAAGGCAAAAAAATAAAGGCTGTAGTGAATTAAAGCGACTGGACGAAGATAAGCTGAAAGAATGGATTGAAAGATACAGTATTAGCGAACTGTGGGAAAAAAATGTTATTGGAGGCCGGTTGTGAAACAATTTATAAGGCTTCATATTCTTGCAGAGGGACAAACAGAAGAACGATTTGTAAAGGATACGCTTTCTGAGTATCTTGGGAAATTTCAAATATCAACTGATGTCAGAAGCGTTTATACAAGTAAAGATAAGAACAGATTTTATCGCGGCGGACTGGTCAGTTATCGAAAAGCCAGGAAAGACATACAATCATGGTTAAAAGAAGACGCTAATCCTGATGCCAGATTCACAACGATGTTCGATCTATATGCATTACCAAAGGACTTTCCTTTGTACAAAGAGTCAAAAAGCATAATGAATCCTTATCAAAAAGTAGAATCTTTAGAAAAAGCTTTTAAAAAAGACATCAACGATTTACGTTTTGTTCCATACATTCAACTCCATGAATTTGAAACACTTGTGCTTGCAAATCCAAACAATCTTGCACTTGAATACTTTGATAATGCCAGTGCAATTCAAACATTACAAGCGATTTTGGATGTACATAAAGGAAACCCGGAGCTAATAAATGAAAATCCGGCCTCAGCACCTTCAAAGAGAATTATAGAGGTTATACCTGACTACGATAAAGTAAATGTTGGTGCAACCATAGCTGGAATAAATGGCATTGAGTTTTTAAAAAATTCATGCAGGCATTTTAAAAGCTGGATTGATATTCTGGAAGGACTGTCAAAGTGTAAAAAAATAGAATAAGCATCAGATTAAATGAAATATATAAACTAAATAATGGGTAAAGACAATCAAATGCTAAAAATTTGTCATAATTGTTCATTAGTATTACCTGATTCTGAGGATGAACTGATAGTATGTTCATATTGTGGACAAAAACACACTATTTATCCTTCAGGAATAATTGTAAGCACTTTTGCTAATTTATTACATCATGATCCAAATCTTTCTGTAAGAGTTTTTTTGGTTCTAAAAAGAAATGTATTTTCAGTAAATGAATTCTTCAAACTGAATAAGAACGATTTTTTTAAATTAAAAAACTGCGGAATTAAAACAACAAATGAATTGATCAAATTCCAAAAAGCATTGCACAAAAAACTCTTTACTGATTCTTCAATTCCAAATATTCCAGATGTTCTTAAGTATGATAATGATTTTTATGAAGTGATAATAGAAAAAGTCTCTCATAAAATGAAATATATTTTACTTCACAATTACCAAATTGATTCAGCATGTAAAATTATTGATTTAGCTTATAACGACTGTTTCAAGTTAAAAGACATTTATTATGCACGAGACGAAATTGAACGAATTCGGGATATAATAACACAAATAAGCAATGTTATTAATTCAACTTCTGAACTAAATGGTTTAAGCTTTAAGGAAATAATTAAAAAAAATGATAAAATAAGAGACTTGATGGGAATAGGAATGTTTGTTGACCCTGATAATCTTATATATTCATTAAATATATGGATACTTGGCATTGCGAAAAATTCAAGTAGAAATAAAGATATTTTTATGAAAAGATTCGGTATGTCGGGTTGTCCTAAAATGTCATATAGAAAAATAGCTGTAGAATACAATGTTTCAATAGGCAGAATACGACAAATAACAGAAAGAATGAAATTTTGGGGGATAAAGCGTTTTAATAGTATCAGACTTGATCCAATAATTGAAAAGGCTGCTGATATATTGGAAATAAATGAAAAGCAGTTAGAAATTGGCGATTTGATCAAGGAATTATTATGCTGCAATCAGGAAGGAGAACAATTAAAATCTGCAACTCCTTTTCTGGAATATCTAAATACTTTCCCAGTTTGGCAAAAAATGGGTTTGAGTATAAAAGGAGAGATCGTATATCTTGACGAATCTTCGCCCAAGAGCATAAAAAAAGATGCTGAGAATCTAAACAATCTTTAAATTACTGACATTCACCCAAGTGCGTAGGAGTATCTCTGATTATAATCAAGTTCAGTTTAAGGCCGTTGAATCTTTGTCGAATATCATGCATGAAGGCTACGTCAGCAACTATGCAATTGCTTAACTACTAACTCAATCCACCTGCTTTTCAGTATCCTAATCGAATCAAGAATGCTCATCAGGCAAACAATCGTATTAATATGAGCAGATACCCAACAGACAACGTCTTAAATGGCGGAAAATGGCAACAAACGGGTGGTTGAAATCCACAATCCTCTGACATCGAGTTATACACATTTCTACATAACCAATCGTTCGAGCGGACAAAATTTTTAAGACCCAAATTCGCTTCGCTCAATTGTGTCTTAAAAATTTTGCCGCTCAACTCATCGTTGTGCGACACGAGGTCGTATAAATATTTGTTATGCTAGAGAAATCATGACATAACCGAGTATTCTGTTACTCGTACCCTACCTGCTGAATAATGTGCGTCAGGGACAACGTAGCCTCATCCTTTTGGATGGTCATCAAACCGAGAGGGGAAATGGCGACTGCGAGCATCAATGCGGTCGGGAGCAAGGGTTAAGTGATATGGCTAACATATGTGAATCACTTTAAGGATCGTCAAATAAAACAGGCTAAAGATGCTGATAAGCCTGAACTAAAAAGTAATCGGCCAGGTTCAGAAACTAGCGACTTTTCTGACACAGACGTAGCGTCGCCGGTCTATTGGTGGAGCCTAAATCACTTGTAAGGTATTTATACGGAACGTGGTAAGCCCAATTATCTCCATGAAAATGGAAACCGAACCGCAAGGAGAGGCGATAGGTAAGTGGGTATGGGATCTCGGAAAAAGCGAAGGTCGTCTTGTAATGAGGCGGATAGGGGTTCAAACTTTGCCCTGGCTCGAAAGAGTGCAGACTTCGGAGAGGTGTTTCATCACAAGATAGCTTGAGAACGAAGTAAAAAACAGGAGTTCGTAGATTGGGAGTAGTCACAGAAGCTACTGGCGCGAGCCTGCGTGAAACGATAGAATGGCATGAAATCAACTGGAAACATGTCAATCGAAACGTACGTCGTCTACAAGTGCGTATTGTGAAAGCGTTTCGGGAAGGGAGATACAGGCTCGCCAGAGCCTTACAATATATCCTGACCCGCTCGTTAGGCGGGCGTGCCTTGGCCGTCAAACGGGTAACTGAAAACAAAGGCAAAAGGACAGCGGGTATTGATAGAGAAATATGGAATACCCCAAAACGTAAATCAGAAGGTATCCAACAACTGAGAAAGAAAGGATATCGGGCGTCTCCACTCAGAAGGATATACATTCCCAAGAGCAATGGGAAAAAGCGTCCACTTGGAATACCGACAATGAAAGACAGAGCAATGCAAGCCCTGTGGAAATTGGCGTTAGATCCAATAGCGGAGTGTACAAGTAACCCGAATTCGTATGGTTTCAAAGAATGCCGAAGTACAGCGGATGCGATTGAGCAATGTTTCACATGCTTAAGTCGAAAAACATCAGCAGTATGGATTTTGGAAGCAGATATAACAGAAGAAAGTGGATGGCATAAGCATCACATAATCTGGAGAACGGATGGAGGACGCGACACAAATGAAAATATAGTACTTCTCCATCCAAACTGTCATAGGCAAGTCCATAGTCAAAAATGGAAGGTTGGAAAGCTGGGTCTTGAAAAAGGGCCTTAGAAATGCTTGAGCTGTATGTGGTGAAAGTCACATGTATGGTTCTTAGGGGAGCGTGTAGACTGGTAACAGTGTTGTGGGCTGGTAACAGCCCCCGCTTACCCGACATACTCCAAATTTAGTACGTAAAGGTGATGTAACAAAAGATAGATTGTGCTAAAAGTTCGATTGCAAACAAAATTTAAAAGGTCTATTTTGAAATCCACTGACAACGGCTATTGATCTGAAATCCAACACAAACACAAAGGAAGGTGCAGAATCTACTGAAATCGACAGCTGAGCGAAACGTGATGAACAAATATTCACTGAAATCTTAATGCAACCTGGAGTTCAATAAACACAGAAAGCAAGTAGCCAAAATCTTAGACCTCGGCTATTGTACTGAAATCACGATAATCCAAAAACATGATTAATTCGCACTAAATTTTATTGCAATAAAAAGTTTCAGTTTATAATGTAATCTTGAATGTTAAACAGTTAAGTTTTTTATTGGATTATAAATAGAAACTATATAATTCCTTGTTATACTCGTAAACTTTGGTCGTAGAATCACGTCACATTTTTTATTCATTGATTTTATGTTTGTTTTACATTATTTCCCACATGGGATTGAAACTGAAAATCCAAGCACCAGGTTATTGTTTGTCAATACACGCAAGAAGAACTATGATTCGTCTGATGCAAATGATGGACTATGATGGGTTTATCGCTGAGCAACCGAGCAACCGATTAAAAGATCATATATTCACCCAAGTGCTTGAAGCAATCACGCAATCGGTTTAAAGATTTGAAACATACCCAAGCGCGGTGTCAAAGGCTGAGCAAGTACGCAAACGGTTTAAAGTTCGTAAATCCACCCAAGTACGAGTAGTGAATAGCTGAGCCACCACGCAATCGGTTATGTTTTGGACTTGTCCCAAATGCGTTTAGCCAAAATGCCAAGCCTCCACGCAATCGGTTAATTGTCAGACGTCAATCTAAGTGCGTTGAGGAAAGACGCCGTGCAATAAAGCAATCGGTAAAATACCTGAAATCGCCCTAAGTTGAAACATACTTGCTGAGAAATTACGCAACCGGTTTAGATTTCATATATCCACCCAAATACGAGAGTCTGAGTGCTGAGCATCTATGCAATCGGTATTAGTTTTGAAACACACCTTAATGCGTGGAGATCGTGGCAGAGCAATAATGCAACCGGTTTTATATTTAATTTTCATTCAAGATCGTGTCAGTTCGCTGAACAACAAGCAATTGGTTAAATTTTCTGACAATGCCCCCAAGAACGTAGAGTGAAATTAAAACTACAGATCTTTGCAAATGAATTGATACCTTTTGAATATTCTTTAATTTAACAGTTTACAACCATTGTTGGTGAATTTTAAGTATCAATTCATTTGCGAAGATCTGTAATAAACTCACAACATAAACGCTGATCAATAACGCAATCGGTTTAAGGCTTGAAAAACAACCAAGTACGTGGTATACGTGGCTGAGCAAGTACGCAACCGGTTAATTTTTCTGACAACGAGTTAAGAGCGTGGTTACAGGCATAAACACAACCAGCGAAATCTCAGACATTTACTGAAGTGCATTGAGACAAAATTTTTTGTTTTTTTTGCATGATAATAATAATCAAGAAAAGCATGGAGGTATCATATGCTTAAAGAAAACAACTTTGTCTTTGAAAATAAAAGTATTAAATATATTAATGACGCATTTGAAAAGATGGGCATATTTCCTTCACAATATCCATCATATTCAAATCCTGATGAATTTGGAAAAAATTTTAAAAAATGTACAATTCTAAAAGAGGTTCCTTTGTTTACAACAGATTCCAGTCAGCCTCCAAAAGGATATGCTTATGCCTAGTTGGAATGATTTAGGAATTCTTGTAAAATAAGTTCCCCATTTCGAACAACTGGAGTCCAAATCTTTAGATGTGGGCGTGACGTCCAAATCTAAAGATTTGGACTCCAGTCGTTAAAAACGAACATCATTTAAAATGTAAAATGGGGAACTTATTTTTCGAGCATTCCTTAATGATATCTTAATTGCACGCAACCGGTTTTAGATTTGAAACACACCCAATCGCTTTAAACCAAGCAATACTATTTTTTGAATGAAATAATTACATACCGGCTGGTAACGCCCAAAATTCTTTTTTTTTGCATTGCCGCAACAACTCCTGCATTAAAACGTTCTGAGGGTAAAGGTGCTTGAATAATATGAGTTCGCTGCCATCCAGATTCCTTGATAATACGAAGATAATCATCTATAAGAATCGCATTTTCAGTTGACTCATTAATGGCACTTGTGCTTTGAAAATTCCGCCAATCTGCATTAATAAATGCAAATCGAGTCCCTTTTTTAGAATTTTGATTGAGAAGTAAGCAAAATTCCTTAAGAAATCTCATATAATCTGAAACTGAAAGGCTTGAAATGCTTTTGGTATCATAATCATCACTTTTTTTATCAAAATAGGGCGGATCAAATATGATTATATCTGGCTTCGTTTTACCTTTTACCGGCCATTTTAAATTATTTGGGTCCCAATAGTATTTCTCAATTTCCGGCCTTTTATCTTTGTTATCTGTCAGATCAAAACTCCAACATTTACGATTAAAAACCAGACATGTATCTGAAGTTACACCACCACCTCCCATAGGATCAATTACCAGATCCCCCTGTTTACTAAAGAAGAACAAAATATGTCCAATTAATTGAGCGGGTATTCGACCTGGCCAATCGTCACCAAATCTATCATCACAGCTAGACCAATGCCAATAGTCCCATGTTCTAAGCCCCCATTTTAGGCTCTTAAAAATTTCGATATCATTTTTGTTGACACATTTAATCGATAGAATCATTGATTCTCTGCAATTATATTTTTTTGCTATTTGAGAAACAGAAAAGCCTTTTGTCAAATCAGTTTTGATGGGCTTTGTCATTTCTGATAGTTTTTCTATTCTATGTGACAATGACCTTTGTGGAATGTCCAAGATACATGACACCCTCTCTTGAGGTATTCCCAATTGAATCATATGATAAATTTTGATATCTACCTCTTGTTCATAAACCGCTTTGAGATCAGAGAGATATCTGGTAACAGTGCGACTCGACCTTCCTATGGATTGACTAATCTTAGCAATACTAATTTGGGGATTATTTTTATAGGCTGTTCTTGCAGTTTCCCTTGCTTCATCTTCTAATAATTGTTTTGGCCCAATTGCCTTACCCGCAGAATACAGAAGTGCGTTATCTCCTTTTAAATCAATGATTATTACATCTATACTCTTTGGGCCAATAGCTTTATATGCACTCCATCGATGAACACCATCTAAAATTCTAAATTTTCCGGGTTTTCCAGGGTGTTTCTCAACTTCAACTGGTTCAAATTGAAAACCATCCTTAATATTTTCTATAAAAATATCAACACGTTTACGATCAACTTGAAAACGTGGATAAATGTTCTTATCGAAAATTATTTCTGAAAAGGAAATATTTGATTTTTTCATGCTATTTAGCACTCCAGATTTGAAATCAATCCTAATATCATATTGAATTTATATGGAATATAATAAAATCAATTTTTAGTTTATGGTATTTAGCCAATTTGGACATGTGACCAAATTGGCTAAATATGATTTAACTATTTATTATTATTGGTATAAAAATTATAGCATCATCACACAAATAAATATTATGCCTGTAAATTCAATTAGTTATAATTATTTCGTACCTAAATCGAGTGGACTTACACGTTCTTTTATCGTCTGAGACTGAATTGTATGTGTATAAATCATTGTTGTTTTTACATCACTATGCCCCATAAGTTCTTGAATTGTTCTGATATCATAATTAGCTGCCAATAAATGAGATGCAAAGCTGTGTCTAAAAGTACGCGCAGTAACACTTTTAGGTATTTTTGCTTTAATTACAGCCTCTTTAATAGCTCTTTGAACATGCCTTTCGTGCAAATGATAACGTTTTAATTCATTTGTTTCTGGAACAGTTGTCAATTTAATCGCTGGAAAAAACCACTGCCATATTAACGCTTTGGAATAATTCTTAAACTTTTTCTTATTTTCTAATGGGGCAGGCAAAAAAACGCCATCATAATCACGTGACAAATCTTTTGCGTGTAAGTTTTCAATATTTTCAAATTGCCCAAGAATTTCAGGGATCACAGTTTTTGGTAAAGGCACAGTTCTATCTTTATTTCCTTTACCATCATGAATTGTAAGGATACAGGCGTCAATATTAAACCAATGAACACGAAGGTTAAGACATTCAAATAATCGTAGTCCACAACCATACAGTAATTTAACAATTAGTTGGTATGGATAGACAAGCTGTTCTAATATCGAATCAATTTCATTTCTTGATAAAACAACAGGTATATGTGGTTTTCTTTTAGCTCTAAGAGTATCTTTTAAATTGCCAGGTTCCTTTTTAAGAACATGACGAAAGAAAAATAACAAAGCATTAAATGCTTGATTCTGAGTGGATGCAGCAACATTTTTTTCAACAGCTAAATGAGTTAGAAAATTTTTAATGTCTTGATCAACGAGATCTTTAAGCGGCTTGAAATCCACTGTCAGCGGCTATTGAGCTGAAATTCAACAAAACACAAAGCAAAGAGCAATACCTACTGAAATCGGCAGCTGAGCGAAACGTGATGAACAATTCCCCTCTGAAATCTAAACCTAACCTGACCTGAAATCCAATAAATACAAAAAGCAAGTAGACAAAAAATTGGACATCGGTTATTTTGCTGAAATCAAACGAAGCAAAATAAAATAGAAATTCTTAATTCTTAATGATTAATGAGTTATGAGTTATGAGTTATGATGAAAAATATCAGTTCGCTCTTACAAAAAAACTACAGAAATCTATATCAAAAACCGTGGACTTTGGCAACCGGGCTGACATCTAACAAAACGCAATATGTTAGATGTAAAATATCCGCTGAAATCAGGCTATGAGTGATAAGTGATGAGATGGACACACTGACATGCCTTGCGATCTGCGCGAAACATGAAAAGCGAGTTTTACATAAATAAAGTAACAATTGAATAGCTAATCAAAGGAAGGTAGGGTGAGCAGGCAAATACAGAAATTAGGAAAATAGTGAACGAGCGGAATGGATAAGGAAACACAGGTTTTAGAGATCGTTTACTACAGAGATATCTGATATATACTAATGTAATAATTGCTTGCTGATATCCAAAAAATGAAAAATGAAAATGTAATCTAACAAAAACAACAGCGAAAAAATAATATAAAATTACGTTCTACTTCAGGATTTGGAATTTAGTGTCTTCAGAACTATGAAGTTATGAAGTATAATAAATAATGGAAAAAATTCTTTAATCACAAGCAATTGTTGGAATCACGTCAACTCCATCTTCCTCAATTTTCCATATGTCATTATATTTTCTCGAAGCTTTCCACTTTTTCCCAATCTTTTTTATCAGTATCCATTTTTCACTATCTCTCGTCAGGGGAAACATTTCTTTAATTTGTAGCTCATTTAAAGAAACTCTGTAGCTCTTTGAACCAAACATTTTGTAAACATGTCCTAAATAATGATATTTTTCATCACTCCCCTTATACCAAAGAATGTTAATGTGGCTGTTCTTTTTTGCTATACTTTTATTCATCTTATTAATTAATTCTGGACAAGTTACTGTAGTTGTACAGCCGCTTGTATAAAATAATATTAAGATTGGAAACATCATTAAAGAATTAATTTTTTTTTTCAAAATCACCTCTTTTTTTTATGATTTTTGTGAAACATTTCTTATGTTGCATGAAGCATATGAAAATTATTTTTTGTAAACTGATCGAATCATGTTTAAGTTTGGTTTATTAGGATACAAAACAAAACCACCCAATGAACTTGAGGAATTTAAATAATTATTAGCAATATTATACATTCCATTTGCATCTGCGTGAGGCAAGCTAGTTGGAATGTTTATAGCTCCAGCTTCACTGCCAAGTTGTCCACCTATTGTGGCAATAGTATCGCCAGAACCACCAAAATAATTTAACATACTCATAATTCCACCAATTGCATTGCCTACTATAGGTATAGATGATAAGTAATCAACAGGTGTTTGGTTTTGATAAACATTTATCCATGTATTTTGATTATTTGGATTTGATTGTGGAAGCCATGACACTGGGTCTAACGTTATTAAATTATTAACAGAAATATCTGACTCTGCTAATTGTTTCGTAACTTTTATTGCAGTTGTTCCACCCCAACTATGACCAATTATATCGTGTTTTCCAGGGCGCAGTTTTATATCCTGTATAACAGCATTTCCCTCTTCATAACCATAATAATGGTTTCTATTTAAATCAGAACAATTCATTTTCATAACTTTTTCCATGATTCTGGTTGGGTTAATAGCCCTTCCCAAAAACCTTGAAGATGATTATCATCAAGAAATAATTCAATACAAGGAGGAATCTAAAATGAGATATGTAACAACAGCAGAACGAATTGACATGGAAAAAGGCATGGAAAAAGGCATGCTTTCAGAAGCACGTGAGATGCTTTCATTTAAGCATTTCATTACAAAATTGTATTTTTATGGTATACAGTTGAATGAAAAACTGATTTGTACTTAATTAAAAGAATGAAATTCAATTTCAATGTTAAGTGGAGAGAATAAATGGTTAAAAAGAAAGATAGAAATCAATTTGGTGCTTTAAAGCCAAAGTATAATTTTTCGATGAATCCATATCCTGAATTTAGATTTTCTAAATGCCCTGATTGCCAAA
>PEAL01000265.1 GCA_002753725.1 Deltaproteobacteria bacterium | reverse complement strand
TGCATGCCAGTTTCTTTTGAAAGCAAAACCAATGTTTTGTACATCACTTGCTCAAAATCAGGATTCTGAGTAAACAATGCGCTGACTTTATTTATTGTTTTTAAATATTTATCCATTAAATCTCTATTCGAAAAACGACAATTTTCAGCATTGCGTTTTCTTTTCAGGGTTAAAAGAATTTGATTTTATGACACAAATTTGTATGCTTGTAAACAAAAATTCGTTAATCTATATCTGGTTGCCATAATGGGAGCGTTATTAAATTTGGGTTTCTTAGGAATCACGATTAAATAACATTCCCATTTGAAGTCCCGTGGGTGGAGTCCTAAAGCTTTAGCTTTGGGAGTTCCTTAGCTTTTCAATGCGTTGTTTTTCTGTGACCCCCAAAGCTAAAGCTTTTGAACTCCACCATTGGTTTTTCTTTGTACAAAACCTGCCTCTTTTACTTGACGTTTTTGTCTCTTTTGATTAAAGCAGTGACGACTTTTCCAAAAACAACCCTAATGCGGACAAAATAATGATTCAATTTTTTAAAGGTATTGACTACAAAAACTGTACGCTTGCAGTCATCACGGGAGTACTGCTCACTGCTTCATTTCCAAAAGCAGGTTTTGACTTTCTTGCCTGGTTTGCTCTGGTTCCTTTGTTATGGGCCATTCGTCAAACGTCATTTGTTTTTTATATGGGATGCCTGGCCGGTTTTGTTCACAATATTACCCTGGTCTATTGGTTGAATATTGCCATGCATGAATACGGCCATTTGCCTGTTATTACGTATGTTCCCCTGCTTATTTTGTTGTGCATGTATCTGTCTTTATATACCGGACTTTTTTGCGTGCTGGTGAAACGGATTTGTTTAAAACCGACACAACTCATCTGGGCGCCATTTTTTTGGGTGGCTCTTGAATATGCGCGAACATTGACACAGTTTGCCTTTCCCTGGGAGTTGCTGGGATACAGCCAGTATTTAAAACTGCCATTGATCCAAATTGCTGATATCACAGGTGTCTATGGGGTTTCATGCCTGATTGTCTATTTCAATGTTTCCATTGTTGTGTTTCTGTTGCATTCAACGCATCAATCCTGGAATTCATTTCAAACTTCCATAAAGAGTGTTTACGTTTTTTTGGGCGGCGTCATACTGTTTTTTGTATTGTCTTTAAGTTATGGCATTGTCCGAATATATGCTATCGATCAAGAAATACAAACGAATGCCAAACAAATGAGCGTTTCTGTGGTTCAAGGAAATATCGATCAATCGGTAAAATGGGATGAATCTTTCCGACTCACAACTGTTCAAAAATATATGCAGCTCAGTCAATCAGATGATAAACCCCCACCCGATGTGATTATCTGGCCGGAAACAGCAGTGCCTGTGTATCTTCAACAACAAACACAATTAAGTGAAATGCTTCGGCAGTATATTGAAAATCAATCGTCAACTTTTTTAATCGGAGGTCTGCGATATGACCGATCATTCAACGACCAGTGGACTTTTTATAACAGTGTTTTTCTATTAAATTCAGAATCTTCTATGGATCAGACATACGATAAAGTCCATCTGGTTCCCTATGGTGAATACATCCCTTTTCAAACAATTTTTCCATTTCTAAGAAAATTTGTTGAAGGCGTCGGCCAATTTAGTGAAGGAACAGAGCTCACCCCATTGACATGGAAGCAATGGACTGTTGGTCCTCAAATATGCTATGAAATTCTTTTTCCAGGCCTTTCTCGAACCCTTGTACAAAAAGGGGCGAACGTCCTGGTCAATGTTACCAATGATGCGTGGTATGGGCGAAGCAGTGCTCCGTATCAGCATTTTTCTATGGTTGTTTTCCGAGCGGTTGAAAACAAACGATCATTAGCCCGTTCTGCCAACACGGGTATCAGTGGATGTATCAATCCCTTTGGCAAGATTCTGGCGACATCAGATCTTTTTACAGAAGACAACCTGACCTGTACATTGCCTGTTTTGGATGAAATAACTTTTTACACGCAATTTGGTGATATTTTTGCCATTGTGTGTGGTATTCTTTTATTGATTGCCCTTGTGTTCAATTATACATTGCGGAAGCCATACAGATAAAACCTTGGGCGTCACAATCTTTTTAACTTTTGGTATAGATGCTGATATATAGAGACTTTACGATTTCAAAGGAATGAATGATGCGCGGATACAATTTCGAAATATAGTGTTCGCCTGATTTTTTTAGATACTCTTTTTCAAGGATGAAACGAATGGAAAACTCTCAAGCTCAGTTTTATTGCCCGGGATTTCAATTTTCAGGAATGTATGCCGGGATAAAAAAGAATGGTCTCAAAGATCTGGGATTAATTTATTCCCAGCATCCGGCCACGATTGCCGGGCTGTTTACCCAAAATATTGTTCAAGCAGCGCCAGTTATTATAGATAAGCAAAAGCTTGATATCGGTGTTGCGCATGCAGTCATCGTAAATAGCGGAAATGCCAATTGCTGCACTGGTGACCAGGGACTGGCAGATGCTCATGCCATGTGCCAGTCTGTTGCAGAAGCGCTTCAAATCGATGCAAAACATGTGTTTGCAGCTTCAACGGGTGTGATCGGACAATATTTAAACATTCAGGCTGTCAAGGACGCCATGCCCACATTGACAGATCAATTATCAGAAAATAACCTTCACCTTCTGGCAGAAGCCATCATGACCACAGATACGATCCCTAAAACCGCAGGAAAACGTGTTCATATAGGAGATAAATCGTTTCATATATGTGCAACAGCAAAAGGTGCTGGAATGATTCGCCCCAATATGGCGACACTGCTTAATTTTGTTTGTACCGATATTCAGGCAGATCAGCAAGATCTTCAACACTGTTTTCAAGCAAGTATCAACCAAAGCATGAATATCATTACTATTGATGGCGACACCAGCACCAACGATACAGCGTTGATTTTAGCCAATGGGTTGTCGGGACTATCATTGACTGATCCGAATGTTCGAAACGCATTTCAGGAAGCTTTGGATGATCTTTTGTTAGGTCTGGCCAAAGCCCTGGTTAAAGATGGTGAAGGTGCGAATAAACTGGTTGAAATTGCTGTTAAAGGGGCATCCTCTGTATCTGATGCTCAAAAAATAGCTGATACAGTCGCCCATTCAAATCTTGTCAAAACCGCTATATTTGGCGAAGATGCCAATTGGGGACGTATCCTGGCGGCTTGTGGCAGGGCCGGCGTTTCTTTTGATCCTTTAAATCTGGCCATACAATTCAATGATGTTACCATTTTCGAAAAAGGTTCATATTGCGGAGAGCAGGCTGAAAAAGAAGTTTCAGCCATTTTAAAAAAACCAGAATATTCCATTGTTATTGATCTGAAAAAGGGCACATACGGACATTCTATGTTCACATGTGATTTTTCGTATGACTATGTTCGGATCAATGCCGATTATCGAAGCTGAAACAAGTATTCATGTTGGAAATACGTCTTCAAAAATTTTTATCTCAGGCAGGTATTTGCTCCAGACGAAAAGCAGAGCAGTACATTACAGAGGGGAATGTTCAGGTTAATGGAAAGACTGTTCGAATACTGGGGACAAAGGTTGATCCTGAAAACGATCATATTCAGGTCTTTGGGAAAAAAGCATCCATTTGTTCCCATCTGATTTATATTGCCCTGAACAAACCCCGTGGGATTGTAACCTCATGCCATCATCCTGGTGAAAAAGTTGTCACTGATCTTGTGTGTTTGCCCCAACGTATTTTTCCAGTGGGCCGTTTGGACAAGGATTCAACCGGACTTCTGCTGTTAACCAATGATGGTCCATTGCATCAATTGATATCTCATCCTTCCTTTGATCATGAAAAAGAATATGATGTTACTGTTCGTTCGCCGGTTTCCGATCACGATTTGCAACTCATGGCAGATGGAATTATTTTAAACCAGAGAAAAACGCGACCGGCCATCGTGTATCGCACCGGACCCAATCGATTCAATATTATTTTAAAGCAAGGTCGAAATCGTCAAATCAGACGAATGCTATCAAGCCTGAATCATCAGGTCTGTGCCTTGCATCGGACACGTATTGAACATGTTTGTATTGGACATTTAAACTCTGGCAAGTGGCGTTATTTAACCCAAAAAGAGGTTCATGGGTTTCAGAGGATGCTTAAAAAACAATAGCAGGGAGGTCTCCTCTGTTATTCTTGTGGCTCAGAAAAACGTTTTTTTGTTGCGATTATGTCATCAAGGTGTTCAACAAAAAGGTCAACAATATATGGATCAAAATGCTCACCTTTTTGCAAAAGAATTTCATCCAGGGCTTTTTCAATGGTCCATTCTTTTTTATAGGGCCGTTCAGATGTCAAGGCATCAAAAACATCACAAATAGCAGCTATTTGGCCTTCAATGGGAATGTCTTTACCTGAAAGTCCCTTTGGATAACCGGTTCCATTCCATTTTTCATGATGTGTCAGAGCAATCTTTTGTGCCATGTGAAGCAGATCGGAATTCCCCCCATCAAGGAGCTCACCACCAATGATTGTGTGGGTTTTCATTTGAGTAAACTCTTCTGTGGTCAAGCGCGCAGGTTTAAGCAGAATACGGTCAGGAATACCAATTTTACCAATATCGTGCATGGATGCTGCATGAAACAAATTTTCACAATCCTTTTCGTTGAGATTCGCTGCTTTACCAATAATTGAACAATAATGGCTCATGCGCAAAACATGCATGCCTGTTTCATTATCACGGTATTCAGCCGCGCGGGCCAGGCGATTGATAATATCCAGTTTTGCATCGATGAGTTCAGCGGTTTTTTCTTTGACCAGTTCTGCAAGATGATCCTGATATTTTTTAAGTTCCAGATGGGTTCGAACTCTTGCCTGAACAATACGCGGGTTGATCGGCTTTACAATGTAATCCACAGCACCCATTTCAAGTCCATAGGTCTCGTTTTGCTCCTCACTCATCGCAGTAATGAATATAATCGGAATATTTCGGGTGTGTTCATTGGCTTTCAGCTGTTTACAGACTTCATAGCCATCAAGCTCAGGCATCATAATGTCTAATAAAATGAGATCTGGCGGGTTCTCTGCCAGTGCATAGCTGAGGGCCACTTTTCCATTTGTGGCAATGGACAGTTTGTATTCATTTTTAAGGGCTTCTACAAGAACTCTGATATTGACAGGTGTGTCATCAACAATCATAATTTTTTGTTTAGGATCAGTCGTTGACATTTAAATCTCTTATCTGATTACTTATTTTTTTTAATCACAATGCCTTGATTATCTTGTGACATTGGTTTTCCTGTCAAGGGTGGATCCAGTTTATGGTTGACATATATTTTTTTGATCTTCCCTGAAGCTGTCATGTCATTGAGAGCGCTATCTATTTTATCAAACAGCGTGATATGTTTTGATTGCAATGACATGGCGTAATGATTTCCAATTTGCTGGGTATGACGGTATGTTGCATAGCTGAAATCATCGAATTTCATAGATTTCATCATTTTTTCAAAAGCTTTGACATCCAAAAGAACGACAGCATGACATCGTCCGCCAATAAATTTTCTTGCAAGATCACTGTCATCAATGGAAAAAATTTTATAGATGGCTGATGTATCATTAAATTTTTCAAAATAAGCTGTCCCTCTTTTAGCACCAATGCGGTATTTCAATAAATCCTCGAATGTCTGAATGTCATTTTCATGTCCTTTTTTTACAGCAAAAAGAATGGATTTGATCTGATACCCTATGGGGGAAAAAAATTTGACATCCGCCAAACGTTCTGTATTTTTGATAACACGCGGTAAGATATCAATTTTACCCCGCTTGAGAAGGCTATAACTTTTTTGAAACGGGCGTCTGTCCCATTGAATGGTTCCACCAATTTTTTTCACTGCTTCATCTAAAATTTCAATCAATGGGCCGCTGCACATTTTTGATTCTTCATTGTAAAGCATTTCAGGCGGTCGATGTCTACAATCAGCCTTAAAAAGAAGATTTTTTGCAATGGCTGATGGACTGGTGATGATTCCGAATAATATCAACAGGAATGAAATAAATGTTAATCTTTTCGTCATTGAGGCCTCCATTTTTTTAATATTTTTTGGCTTTATTCACTCGTGTTTGCGTTCTCATTTTTGAGAATTATTTGATGAAACAAGAATAATCCCCAAAAGTCCCAGCACAAAAGAACAGGGAATAAAAATAAGTGTTACCACAAGTTGTGGCCATGTTGATACCAGTAAAACTTTTGTCATTATTACCATAATTTGCATGAAAAAGACAATAGGATCATCAATAATTAATGGCAATTCATGCAAAAACTGTTCAAGTCCAATCAAGAATGTTGCCATATAAACAATGGGTGTCAGTATACAGTAATAGCCTGTTATAATCCAAGTCAATCGTCGAATTGAAAAGGGAATCGTTGAATTTCGCTGTTTAACCAGCGCAAAAAACAGAAGTGTTGAAACAATAGCATTCAAGCCCCATTTGATGATTCGAAAAAAGGAGTCATCGGTCATGCAAAGGGCGCCTGAAAATAACGATTCTAAAACCAGCAAACTGAATATCAGACTGTGGAGTTTATAAATATTTTCTGATTGCAGGGGCGTGTCATCATCGTAAACCGCATGATATTCTACAGTATGATCAGCCTCCACATTTGTTCGATGCACCACTCGAGCGGATTTAACCACATAGGTATGACAGAGTCGATCGTGCAATGTTCTTTTTTGAGTATCAAAAATGGCAATCACATATCCTGCAAAAAAAAAGAATGTGCTAAGTATTTCGGATAAAAATCGTGCCAATGCCATACCATAAGTCAGGTGGTGTTGATGCGCAGGTATAACTTGCAATGAAAATGCCATTTTTCCAGGGGTAGCACGATAATTAACCAAAAAAATAACTGTATACACGGCAGGAATACACCATTTTAAAAAAACAAAAAACATAAAATTCAATTGGTTGGATACGATAATGACAGATCCATCGAATTGGGCGGGAACGGGGAAAATGGAAACAAGAATGCCACAAATAATCCAATCCACCATTTTAGCATAAAACCGAATCCAAAATCCGGCATAGATCAATCCATGAGCGTCTCGGATCGCTGGTTGTGACATTGAAGGTTGTTCGTTTATATCCATTGTAATGAAATCTTTTTCCATCGATGCTGACATGCTGACATTTATTTTTTGCATTATAATTTTTTACATTCTCAGTTAATGCAACGACATCAAGCAATTTTAATTAATTCATATGCTCATCACATTTCTTTTAATTAAAATATAACAACTTGTCAATAGACCTGTCCTTTATACCTTACTGGATTATTAAAAAATTAAACTGATGGTTTAAATTTTGCATTCCCATAAAAAAAACACGTCAATTGTAAGTTCTCTGTATTTTGGCAAAGAAAACCCTCAAACCATAG
>PEAL01000038.1 GCA_002753725.1 Deltaproteobacteria bacterium | reverse complement strand
GGTGGCATTGGTTCTGGTTGTTTAGTTTCAGGTGATTTGGCTTCTGGTTGTTTGCGTTCTGAGAATCGTTCAGTCCTTTTGGTGATAGTTTCAGGTGGAGGGATTTCTTTTGTTTGTTGAGGTTTGTCAGAAATTAAATTGACTTTTTCTTTTGAGGATACATCCGCTGGAAGGATAGATTCCTTTTTGGATGGCATCTCAACAGGTTGTTTGTCAACAAAAAGTTCTCTTTTTTCCTGAGAAATGGTTGTGTCTTCAATTAAAGCGGTTTCTTTTTGCCAAACAATTTCTTGTTCTTCTTCCGGGGTTGGTTCAGAATGTTGATCTTTTGAAAAAATGGGTTGAAGGACCGGTTTGATGGTTTGATCTTCAAACTGAGATACTGTGATCCATTCTTTAAAGGTTTTGAACCCGGGTTTTGAAATTTCAACCAGATATTTACCCGCTTGTAAAGCCAGTCCTGGGGAGTATCGAGGAACAATATTCAAAATACGAATGTGAGCATCCTTAGGTTCAGGATGGATATATAACTGAGAATAGGAACGATTAGAAGCCAGGTGGATGCTTTCATGTATCCGATCTTCCTTGCCAATGGTCATCCATTTGACTTGAGATTGATAACCAGGTTTTGAGACCTCAATTTTATAGTTACCTGGCGAAAGCATCATTCCGTAGCGATAAGGAGGAACGATATTTAAAATACGCACCCGTGCATCTTTAGGAACCGTTTTGATAAACAAACGCCCTTCCTGAATATCAACAACCGGCGGTGCTTGTTTTTTTACGGTTAGATCTTCAGTTTTTAGCTCCTTTTCCTCAGCTTCTTGTTTACGAATACTTTCAGGAGAATAAAAAACGAATTCTCCCAGTTCATGACCAGGAAATGTCCCGTATTTTGGTTTTAACGATTGATTTGAGGCTCTCGGCATAATAAAACTAAACATTTCGATCAATGTGATTCGTCCATCCCTGTTAATATCTGCATCACCTTTGTCCAAACCTTGAACAAACAAGCTGGTTAATACATTATGAACCGGACCATCGCTATCTTCAGATGCGTACTTGTTTTCACCGGCAGCAAGGATTTGTCGTGCTTTGTTTTTTGTAATGGTAGCAATATAATCCGGAAGGCTTGGATCAATAACATCTGATTTTACATATTCAACGGCTGTAATGGGAGCATCAATGATAAACAATTGATGTTTCGCAATGGCCATCAACTTTGATTGTCGAACCAAATCCGACATGGAAATATAAATCAAATTGTCATTTTCATCGATATTATCTTTGTCATAAGGGATCAAATACGCTTCAGGCATCTCACCCGTATGCTTGGAATAACCATGACCTGAAAAATAAAACACAATCCGGTCGTCAGGATTCAAGCGCGGTGCAATATTTTTTTCAAGACGAGCTAAAATAGCAGGTCGGGTAGCATCCCGATCATATAAGGTCAGAACCTCAAATCCTTTTTTACGCAAAACATCTGCAACAATTGCGGCATCAGACCGTGCATGGGGTAAATTCTTCCACCGAAGGGATGCATATTTGCTGATCCCTACAACGAGAGCATAGCTTTTTGAATAATACACATCTTGTGCGAATCCCGTTCCAAGAGCCACAAAGACGAAAAGGGTTGTCCAGATCGATACTAATTTTTTGCATTGCATGTTGAGTCTCCTGCATTTATCCACTTGACAATCTTCGGATTCACATGTACCGACAAATGTCAAATTAATTAGGAACATTCATTAAACCAATAATCAAAATTTTTAATTCTCACAGTAACGACAATAGGTCAAGCATAAATCATATACTTAGGAATCAAAATTTAATAACGTTCCCTTGGTGGAGTCCCAAGGCTTTAGCTTTGGGACTCACAGAAAAACAACGCATTGAAAAGCTAAGAACTCCCAAAGCTAAAGCTTTAGGACGCCACTCAAGGGATTTCAAATGAAAAAGTTATTTAATCGCGATTCCTTACTGAAGACATGGAGTCATTTATGAAAAATATTATACATTCCAATCAACTGTATGAACGGGCAAAATCTATTTTACCCGGCGGTGTGAACAGCCCTGTTCGCGCCTGTCGTTCTGTTGATTGTCAACCTTTATTTATTGATCATGCTGAAGGATCCCACCTTTTTGATGCTGATGGGCATTCGTATATTGACTATGTTGGGTCTTGGGGCCCAATGATTCTCGGTCACAGGCACCCGGAGGTCATCAATGCGTTATCCGCAGCATTAAACAAAGGTATCAGTTATGGGGCTCCCACCCAAAATGAAATAGAATTGGCAGAGTGTATCCTGTCTGCCTTTCCGGCAATGGACATGATCCGAATGGTCAATTCTGGAACCGAAGCCACTATGAGTGCTATTCGTTTGGCCAGAGCCTGTACACAGCGTGAAAAAGTTGTCAAATTTGATGGCTGTTATCACGGGCACGCGGATACCTTATTGGTTGCAGCCGGTTCTGGTGTGGCCACATTGGGTATTCCTGGCAGCCCGGGTATTCCAGAGAGCATTTCAGCGCATACCCTGTCATTACCGTTCAATGATTTAAATGCTATCGAAGATGTAATGAAACAACAGGGAGACACCATTGCCTGCGTTATTGTGGAACCTGTCGCGGGTAATATGGGACTGGTTCGTCCTCAGCCTGGATTTCTCGAAGGACTCAGAGAGATTACCCGGAAATATGGCAGTCTGTTAATTTTTGATGAAGTTATGTGCGGATACAGAGTGGCCTATGGTGGGGCACAGACGCTGTTTAATATTGAACCGGATTTGACCTGTCTGGGAAAAATTATTGGCGGTGGAATGCCCGTCGGTGCTTATGGTGGAAAAAAAGCATTGATGAACCAGATTGCACCTGTTGGGCCGGTATATCAGGCCGGCACGCTTTCTGGAAATCCATTGGCGATGGTTGCTGGATTATCAACCTTAAAACAATTGCAGAAACCAGGTTTTTATGATGATTTAGAAATCAAAACAAACCATTTGATATCCAATATGGAAAAACTTGCAACAGATTCAGGCATCTCAGTTCAGGCCGATCATCTGGGTTCCATGATGGGACTATTTTTTACAGAAACACCTGTGAAGAATTTTGATGATGCTAAAAAATGTGATTTAAACCGATTTACCCGATTTTACCAGGGAATGCGCGAAAGAGGTATCTATATTGCTCCTTCCCAATTTGAAGCAGGCTTTATGTCAGCAGCACATACCTCAGACGATATTAAAGCAACCATTCATGCTGTTGCGGAAGTGTTTAAAGAACTGTAATCTTAAAACGCAGTTTTTTAGTTCTTAAGAAACGAAATAAGACAATCCGTTATTATTTATGTATGTTACGGATTGTCTTAGAAAAATATTATGCATATATATTTAAAAGAAAAAATTGGAAACCCTGCACTGTTCACAGGAAGAAAAAAAGAGTTGGATTCTTTGCTGAAATGGATAGAAAAAATCAAATTGGAAATATCCAAAAGCAAAGCGATTATTTCCCGTAGAAAGACAGGAAAATCGGCTTTAATGCAGCGACTTTTCAATATTGTATTTGAACAAAATGATAAGGTTGTTCCTTTTTATTTTGAAATAAAAGAATACCACCAATGGATAGGCGATTTTAGCAAACAGTTCTTTTTTGCATTTATACATCAATATCTTGCATTTCAATCAAGAAATCCCGAATATTTAAATTACTATGTTCATACATATGCAATGTTAAAGACATCTGCAAAAAAAGAAGGCCTGGATTACTTGGTTAAACATATTGAATATTTTGAATACTCCGAAAATAAAGGAGAGGTTGATTTGTTATGGGAGATTGCAAGAGAATCTCCTCGAACCATAGCCCAATATAAGGATGAACGTGTGCTTCAGATGATTGATGAATTCCAATTCATCAATCGATATATTTTCAGAGATCAAGCATGCAAAGACCGCATCTCAGAACTTGCAGGAAGCTATTTGCATACGGCAGAATACAAAAATGCACCGTTGTTGGTATCAGGCAGTTGGGTCGGATGGTTAATGGATGATCTAAATAAAATGTTACCTGGCCGATTTACGATTTATGATTTCAATAATATGCCTAAACATGAAGCTATAGAAATGGCATTGAATTATGCCGAAATTGAACAAATTCCCACAACGTATAAAACAGCATGTATTATAGCGGATCTGACTGAAGGCAACCCTTTTTATATCAGTACTCTTTTTCAGTCAGAATACCCTGATAAAAATTTTTCGACAGAAAAAGGAATTCTGGATACTCTCAATTTTGAAACCTTTGATAAACGTGGCATGATTCTCGGAACATGGATGGAATATATTGGTTCTGCTACAGACAGAATAAACGATATCAATGGAAAGAAAATTATTTTGTATCTTTGTAAGAATAAAGATAAAGAAGTTACCCGTGATGAAATACAAAACGATCTCAAACTGTCAATGAAAAATGGAGAATTGGAAAAACGTTTAAAAGCCTTTGTTAAAAGCGATATCATCAACCAGGGAACCACCGATTTCGATTATCAAGCAGTGCAAGATAATATATTCGATAAAGTCTTTCGGGGAATGTATCAAAAAGAAATCGACGGTTTCACTCCTGAAAAAATAAAAAACGAATACAGGGTGTTATACAAAAAACTTCAGGGAGAATACAATAAATACAAAGGTGAGTTTTCCGAATATGTCATTATGAATCATCTGAAACATCGTGCTTACAAACAAAACGATTTTTATATATCGATGATGAACAACCTTCCGGACGATTTCAAATTTGTCGAATATTTTTCCATATGGTCTTACAGCGCCTCTCCTGCTTATAAAAAAGATCTTCAGGTCGATATTTTGGCAACAGCGAAAGATGATGCCTACTCTCTTGTGGGAGAGGTCAAAAACAGAAAAACAAAGTTTTCACTCAAAGAAGCAAAAACATTTCTTACAAAAGCATCAGACGTGAAACAACTTGAGAATGTCTCCAAAGCAATTGTTTTTGTTTTTTCAGCCGGCGGTTTTTACCAAAATACTATCCGGTTTTTTAATGATAACGGGATCGCCTGGAGTGACGATAAACGATTTTTGGAATAAAAACTTCATCCTAAGGAATACTCGAAAAATAAGTTCCCCATTTCATACTGTACGTTTGCAGTTTATGTACTGTAGAGACAAGGCATGCCTTGTCTCTACGATCTATAACCTCAAAACGTACAAATTTTAAATGGGGAACTTATTTTTTAAGTATTCCTAAGCAACATTTTTATCTGTACCAAGTTGTACCATGTGTGCTATAAGATATTAAACAAGTCATTATTAATTATTTATAAAAAAAAAGGAAAGACACTATGTCAAATGAAGTCATCAAACAATTTGTCAACAAAGCCAATCAAGACACAAGCATTCAAGCCGGTATTAAATCTTTTACTGGAGTACCTGAAGAAACCTACCGAAAAGTAATCAAGCTTGCAAAAGAACATGGTTTTGAATTTACAGAAGATGAATGGAAATCATTTCCAATATGCGATGAGCCTGGAAAATCTAAACATGGTTTTACCGAATGGTCTTCGGAAATTATTGTTCCCTGGCTTAAATAACACTAAAAAATTGTTATCAATGAACATTTAGGAACGTTCGGAAAATAAGTTCCCCATTTTAATTCCGGAGACACGATTCTTATTTTTCGAGTATTCCTTATTATTCTTCCTCGTGAGTTGCAATTTTTTTTTAACTTACGACTCACGAGCGTGTTCATTAACATGGAGAAACATTATGCAAATTCAACATTCTCTTAGTACAGACGCCGTAACAAGTCTTAGGCAATATATAAAAGAAACCCAAAAACACTTTGAGCATCAAGAGAAACCAGAAAATCCTGATTATGTCACACATATTTCCACATCAGGCAAAGTACTGAATCGATTGGACGCATTTTTAAATTTAGGGAATTCAGAATCTTTACAATTAGAAGATATGTCCGAGGATGAACAAAAAACATTTCTCTCGATGTTATCCAGTCTGTTGAAAAAGGGGGTAATGGGATATGAAATGCTTGAAATTGAAAATGGGCAGCCTGAAAAATATTTTATGGTCAACCAGCTTGGCAGTGAAGAAACCTACAATGCACGCTTATCAGATAGAGATTATTCAGAATAATCTACATTCCGATCAACATCAAAACATATCAGGTATCGTTTTTGATGAATAATGGGCAGGGTATAGTGTTCAAGACTCATGCGTAAATTATCAGATGGTTGAAAGTTATTCAGCTCTTCATGGACATTCTTTCCTTTCATGGCAATGATTCTTCCTTGGTTCCTGGTCAACGATTGCGCCAACGACACAAAATTATTCATTTCTGAAAAAGCACGGGAAATAACAATATCAAATTGTTTACACGGATCTGCTTGATGCCAATCTTCTACACGAGCATGATATGCCTGGACATGTTTTAAACCAAGAATATTAATCACATACTTTAAAAAATTCACACGCTTTCTGGATGCATCCAATAATGTAAATGTTGCATTGGGTAAAATTAAGGCAAGGGGAATTCCTGGAAAGCCTGCACCCGTTCCCACATCTAAAAAAGAACCCTTCAAATAGTGCGAAAGAACCTGAAAAACAGCCATAGAATCCAAAAAATGTTTGATCATGATATCGCGGTCAGTGGTAATGCGGGTTAAATTAATTTTCTGATTCCACTGACAAAGGGTGTTGGCGTATAATTGAAACTGATGGATCTGTTTTTCTGACAAACAGATCCCCATTTGCAAGGCTTCATTTTTTAAAAGATTAACCATTGTTAGGCCGGGATTGCTTTGTTCGTTGATATAGATCAACCGCTTGATTATGAGATTTCAGGGTGGTTGAAAAATGATGGGTACCATCCTGCTTGGAAACAAAATATAAATACCGGGTTGTGTCAGGATAGAGTGTCGCTCGAATGGCCTCTTCTCCAGGATTGGCAATGGGGCCTTGGGGAAGCCCTTTGATGCGATATGTATTATAAGGGGTTGTTGTTTTTAAATGTTCTCGCGTCAGGTTGCCATCAAAATCTTGAATACCATAAATAACTGTGGGATCACTTTCCAGGCGCATATTTCGTTTTAAACGATTATGAAAAACCGATGCGATCATGGGACGTTCTTCAGGCTGACCGGTTTCTTTTTCCACAATGGATGCAAACGTGACAACATCATGAATGGAAAAGCCCAATTCAGATGCCCGATGAATAAATGATTGATTAAAAACAGTCCAAAAACGCTTGAGCATTGTTTTAACCACAATTGAAGGCGATGTCAATGGACTGAAATAATACGTATCTGGAAATAAATATCCTTCAAGGCTATCCGCCTCTATACCCAGGGATCGAGCGGTCTGTGGATTATATGCATAATCAAGGAATTCTTTTTGGGTAACAATATTAGCCTCCTCCAACAGGGGTGCCATCAATGAGATGGTATACCCTTCAGGAAAAACAACTTTGATCAATTCAACATTTCCAGCGGTTAGTTGCCATAAGATAAACGAAGGCGACATTGCAGGAGATAATTGATAACTACCCGATTTGATTTGCGTATCTGCTTTTGACACTCGGGCCAGTATTGAAAACGCATCAGTATTATTAATCAAACGATGATTTTCAAAAATTTGTGCAATATGGTAAAACGTTTCACCTTTTGATACGTTTACTGAGCAAGGATTATGATCTCCAAGTGGTGAATGAGCATACAAAAAAAGTTGACAAGCCAGACAAATCGTTAATAAAAGTCCAACCAGGCCTGTCATCAGAAAAGACCACGCACATATTTGAAATAAAAATGATATTTTAGACTTGAGGTTCTTTTTTTTCATGACTATATTGTTTTATGATACCATGACAAACCAAAATACAATGATCATATTGTTAATTTTGGATATAAGTTTTTATTTTTTGAGTCCTTATACTTGGAAATAATCATTCGGTCAATACTATATATTCATCGAAAAAGGATAGACAACGGGCGGGGCGCATCCCAAAAAGCTAAAAGCTTTATATCAATTGTGCATCATGCATCAACGTTCGTAGCTCCGGATTCTGTTTTGACATTTTTGTCATGACAGCCATAATTTGATTTAGCTTTTCCTTAATGGACATTTCTTGATTCTTTTGTTCATTCAGGTGAGGTGACGAATTGGATTTCTGCTTATGGCTATTAGATAAAGATTGATGGTCTTGTTCAGTATAGGAAAGAATTAACTCTTCTGTTTTTATTCGTTCATTTTCAAATTTTTCATTCACTTTTTCAAAGGCTCTTTCAAAGGCTTTTTCAAAAGCGGTCTTTCTGTCCCACAATATAAACCCGATCAAAGTAAAGAAGGCAGCAATCATTGCCATGAAATAATTTTCAAGTTGATCCATTCGTTTTTCCATAAGTTCAAAACGGTTATCTGCAGCTTCAAAACGCTGTATGATTTCTCTCATCATGGAGTCGAATCGTTGATTCATCTCTCTAAGAACAGATTCAAATCGTTGATCCACAGCTTCAAATCGTCGATCCATAGATTTTTGCCCTTCTTCAAGTTGTCGATCCATAGATTTTTGCCCTTCTTCAAGTCTTGCTAAACGTTCAACAATATTTAGTTTAACCGCTTGGCTTGTCAGATCTTCAGCAAATACAAATCCATTCAATAAAACAATAAAAAGAATTATCAATAATCTCATATAAATTCCATGTAAATAAAACATTATATCAATCTCCTTTTGGTTTGGTGGAGCTGCCAAACATGAACAATAGTAAAAAAATATTTGAAATGACTTTAATTGTCAACTTAAAACTATTCCTTCAGTTTTTTAGGTTAGGGGTCGGACCATTCCTTAATAAACTTACTTTGTCATGTTGATATACATAAATGATGAGCGATGCAATAATTTTTTTTGGGGCGGCTTATGGATATTTTGTGGCTGGTTTTGGGGCATTTAAGCTTTACGATCATCGTTCAGACAATATAATTCAACTTGACATAACTCCACATTCACCATATTAATTTGGAGTTATGTACACAAAACAAATAAATCCAACAAAATTAAAAGGTTATTTTCTTTTTGGCCCATGCCAGACAGGTAAAAGCACCTATGTTCGATTGCCGCCTTTATGGAACAATTCACATGAAGATAAGCAGGAATTTTTAAGGGCATATACTGAAACATACCTGAAAGAGGAAATTACTGCGGAAGGTTTGGTTAGAAATGTCTCAACAAACGGGCTTTGAGCAAGGCCCTATTCGTCCGCCCAGTGAGGCAAATAGTTTATTGATACGGGTAACACGTAATTGTCCCTGGAATCATTGTGCTTTTTGTCCTGTATATAAAGGAACCCGTTTTTCATTACGAGCAGTTGAAGATGTTATCAGCGATATCGATCAGATAAAAAAGCATATTCAACGCATCCAGTTAACGACTAAAGATGGTGTTATCGACCGACAGTCCATTCAACTGCTTTGGAACCAAATACAAGCGGAAGAAGAAGCGTCTTTCCATGCTGCCCTTAATTGGTTTTCAAATAAAATGGTTTCAGTGTTTATTCAGGATGCGAACAGTTTGATTGTAAAACCTGCACATCTGGTTACCATCTTAACCCATTTGCGAAACTGTTTTCCTGAAATCAAGCGCATCACGTCCTATGCACGATCGCATACCATCGCGCGAATCTCTCAGGATGATTTAAACCAGATTCGTTCTGCTGGCCTTAATCGGATTCATATTGGCCTGGAGTCTGGTTCTGATGCTGTCCTGAAATTGATGAAAAAAGGGGTCACCCAAAAAGATCATATCAAAGCAGGTTTGAAAGTCAAACAAGCGAACATGGAATTATCTGAATATGTTATGCCTGGATTGGGTGGACAGGATTTGTCTCATGCGCATGCTTTGGAAACGGCTGATGCCCTCAACCAAATTAATCCTGATTTCATTCGTTTTCGATCTCTGGCAATCCCATCAGGAATACCTTTATATGATATGACTGAAAAAAAAATATTTACCCCATGCACAGACATGGCTGTTGCGCATGAAATTCATCTGATGATTAAAAATTTCAAGGGAATCCAAAGTGTTATCACCAGCGATCATGTTTTAAATTTATTTGAGGATGTTCAGGGGACATTACCAGATGATCAGCAAAAAATGTTAGGCATTATAGAGCATTTTTTAAATTTATCACCACAAGAACAAGTTTTGTTTCAAGTGGGCCGACGTCTTGGCATGATTCGTTTTTTATCTCAATTGAATCAGCCATCATTGCGAGAGCAGGTTCAAACCGTCTGTAACCAAATGAATATCACACCTGAAACGGTTGATATGAGTATTCAACGGCTCATTCAGAGATTTATTTGATTTTAAATTTTAACGTTTAAAGAAGGAGAATCTTCAGAAAACCACATCTAAAATAGTATTGGGATTTATAAAAAGCTTGATTTTGATATAAGACATAAGGTATTAAATTAATAATAATTGTGAAAATTAATCGCAAAATCGTAAGCACTATTCTTTCAGAGCTTATTTACGAGCAACTGCTGATATAAAGGAACATACCAATGGCTGTGGATCATCAAACCCAAATATTATTGATTGAAGATTTTACGTCCATGCGAAAATTAGAATGCAATGCGTTATCTTCTTTATCTTTTGAAAATATTCTTGAAGCCAAAAATGGAGACGAAGCCTTTGCTTTATTAAATCAAGAAAAAGGCATCGGGCTGATTATCTGTGATCAGGACTTACCTGGAAAAGATGGATATGATGTCCTCCATCGCATACGTAAACAGGACCAATATGCACATATTCCATTTCTAATGCTGGCAAACCGAGGTGAAAAGCGAAACATTGAAAAAGCATACAATGCCGGTGCCAACAGTTTTATTGCAAAACCTTTTTCTCCTAAAGAATTGAAGTATAAAATTGAAGAAGCCCTGGGCGAACAACCCAAAGCTTCCATGAAAATTGAACGTAAAACCCTGACACGGCAGTCATCAACCGGAAAAACCCTGATGCGTGTTGCTCATCTTCCCATAACCGATCATATTATTTTGGGAGTTGTTCAACATTTTTTACAAAAAGGCAAATATCTTGCGGAACATTTTGAGTTAGAAGTCATTCGAATGGCCACATGGAACGCGTTGAGTTATGCTCTTGAAAGTGGAGAGGTCGATGCTGCTTTTGTTCTGGCTCCCATTGCAATGGATTTATTCAGTGTTGGCACACCCATTAAACTGGTATTGTTTGCCCATAAAAATGGCAGTATTTTTGTCAGAAATCGAAATGGTGAAAAATTCCAGGAACCTTTTCAAAATTTTTTCAAAGAAAAAGCATTTTTAATTCCTCATACCATGTCTATTCATCATATGATCGCTCACATGTTTTTTTCAAATGTTGGGCTTAAGCCCGGCGCAATGGGCCATGATATCCCGGATGTTCATTTTGAGGTCAGCCCTTTGCCCAAAATGCACGATTTTCTTGGGGCATCACCCGAATCTTGTGGTTTTTTTGTTGCCGAACCTTTAGGAACAAAAGCCATTGCATCAAGTCTTGCAGATTTGATTCTTTTATCAAGCGAAATCTGGGAAAACCACCCCTGTTGCGTTGTCACCATGCAAGATGAATTCATCCAACAATTTCCAGATGCGGTCTATGAATTTACCAATTTTATGGTAAAAGCCGGCCAGTTCATTGGTGAACGACCCGGCATTGCCGCTGAAATCGGTGTTGATTTTCTTGACCCAAATCGTGAACAAGGCTTAAAAGTTCCCTTACTAAAAAATGTACTGTCCGAGCCCTTGGGTATTAAAACCACTGACCTTTATCCATCCATTCATGATCTGGATAAAATTCAGCACTACATGCATGATAAAATGGGCGTCGGCCAAATCATCGATCTAAAATCTTTTGTCGATCTGACGTTTGCTGATAAAGTTTGCAGTGCAACACCCGATGCTTTTGCATCCATCCTTCACGATAGGCCGGAAACCTCTTTGGAAATTCTGAATCGACAAGCGGATGTCGATAAAAGTATGGCATCCAAAACCGTGTTAAACATGGTGGGTAAATATCTGACCCTTTCCCTGGGGAACCAGCAATTTGGTATTGATATTGCCAAAGTTCGTGAAATCATCGGTATCCTGCCCACGCGACCGATTCCAAGAACTCCGGATTATGTCATGGGAGTTATTAATCTTCGAGGGGTTGTTATTCCGGTGATCGAACTTCGTTTAAAACTGGATATGCCAAAAGGTAAATATAATGAACGAAGTTGTATTATTGTTCTGGATGTGGACATGCCCTCTGGTTCCAAAAGAATTGGCGTTGCAGTTGATACCGTTGCGGAAGTTCAGGATGTTCGCGCCGAAGATATTGAAGAGCCACCCAGTGCCGGTTTAGGCGTGAATCCAAAAAATATTCTGGGAATGGCAAAATTAAACAATGAAGTTAAAATGCTGTTAGATATTGATCAAGTATTGTCTGATTGATCTTTTTTTAATATAGGCCGTTATTCAATATTTGAAGTGCGTTTGCTGGATTCCTACCTTTTTTTTTGTCTGTTTGGGATGCCCCCATGAATGACCTCCATAATTAATATGAGCGATAGAAAATTGATGATTGAGTAAAAGAAAAGATTGCAAGAATCTTCCCTATGTTTTATGAATAAAAAAAATTAAATGACTTTTCTATAAAAGGAGGCTCTTATGAGCAATAAAAAACGAATTTTGGTGGTGGATGATGAGCCGGATTTCGCATCCATTGTTCAAGGTAACCTTGAAAAAGAAGGATTTATCGTTGATGTTGCATATAATGGAACGGAATGCATTGAAAAGGTAAATGCCAATCCACCGGATGCGATTGTTCTGGATGTTATGATGCCGGAAAAAGATGGCTATGAGGTTTGTGCTGAAATAAAAAAAGATGAGCGATTCCAAAATATTGCAATTCTCATGTTAACGGCTGTCGCATCACATGTGACATCCACGCGATATTCCCACTATGACGGTATGAGTATGGAAGCCGACGACTATTTGCCCAAACCTGCATCAGCTGAAGAAATTACCGATAGCATCAAAAGTCTTCTGGAAATGAATTAACATCCACAAATAAAGGCGCAGAATATGTGTGCGCCTTTATTACTTTCTCCCTTGAATCTCAATCATCAGGGAAACAACATGCCCGTTTCTATTGCAAAATCATGTTTTTTGAATATCCCTTTGCACAACTATTCCCCATTTAATGCCTATCAATCCTTGATGTCTCGAAAAATTCAGAACATTCTACTGGTATCCAGCCCATATGATGCCTACCTGATGGAAGAAGAAGGCAACCTGGCATCCAGAATAATAAATGAATACAGAGGGTTAAATCTAAGTCGCCCGCCCACAATTACACAAATTTCTTCAGCGGAAAAATCGCTGGAATATTTATCGTGTGAATCTGCTGATATGGTTATTACCATGCCCAATATCGGTGACATGAATGTTCTTTCATTGGGCCAGAAAATTAAACACTCTTATCCTGATTTGCCGGTTATCTTGTTAGCCCATAGTATTCAGAGCGTAGGGCCGCTGCTTCAACCCACGAATTCCAGATTGTTTGATCGGATTTTTATCTGGACAGGAAATTCAGATCTATTGCTTGCCATTGTCAAACATGTTGAAGATGGTTTGAATGTCTTGCCAGATACGCGTGAAGCAAGTGTTCGGGTATTGATTTTTGTGGATGATGCCCCGGATTTTCGATCTTTTTTCTTACCCTTTCTGTACAAAGAAATTGTCAAACAAATACAATCTGTATTAAGTGCCACCCTGAATGAAGAGCATCGACTGCTGAAAATGCGTGCCCGACCGAAAGTATTGGTGGCAGAAAATTTTGATGAGGCCATTGCTCTGTTTGAAACCTATCAATCTTTTGTGATGGGTGTTATCTCAGACACCCGGTTCCCCAAAAATAACAAAATGTTTGATAACGCCGGTATTTTACTGCTTTCTCAAATACATCAGCAGTTACCGGATATCCCCTTGCTATTGTTAAGTTCAGAAGTTGAAAATAAACAATATGCGCAAAAAATTCCTGCAACATTTATTCATAAACAGTCCACTCAAATTCAAACCGAACTCCGTCAGTATTTTTTAAAATGCTTGGGATTTGGAGATTTTGTTTTTCGAAATCCAGAGGGAAAAGAAATCCATCGTGCCAATTCTCTGGGTATGCTTGAATCTGTCATCAAAACCATTCCAGATGAATCTCTGGTCTACCACGCAAAAAACAATCATTTTTATAGTTGGCTCATGGGACGATCTGAAATTGATTTGGCCAATATTTTTCGGTCGGTGTCTCTGTCTGATTTTTCATCCACGCAAGAGGTTCGTCAATTTTTGATATCAAACATTCATCATCTGCGTAAATACCAACAGCGTGGCATTGTTGTTCAATTCAAAGGTAAAACATTTGATGCCGATATTATGGATTTTACAAAAATTAGCACCGGACAGTTGGGGGGAAAAGCCCGTGGATTGGCCTTTATTGCCAGACAGCTCCTTCAAGAAACTGACCTGTACAACAACTATTCGGATGTGGAAATCAAAGTTCCCAAAACACTGGTGATTACCACAGAAGTCTTTGAAACCTTTGTGGCCAGAAATCATTTGGAAGATCTTTCCAAACCATCCATTGAAAACACGCTTGTCCGGGATCGTTTTTTGTCTGGTCAGCTTCCGGAGAGAATTGTCAGCAAACTTAGAATTTTCTTACTTCAAGTCAAACATCCACTGTCTGTTCGTTCATCGAGTCTTTTGGAAGATGCCTTATGTCAGCCCTATGCAGGACTTTATGAAACGTACATGATTCCGAACAATTCGCCAGATATCACCACCCGCCTTGATCATCTGATTACCGCCATTAAACTGGTGTATGCATCCACCTGTTATGAAGGCCCGAAAACATTTTCAAAAAGTACAAACAATCCAGGCCATGATGAACTGATGGCTGTTATTATCCAGGAGCTTGCTGGAGAAACATGGGGGGATTATTTTTATCCCTCAATTTCAGGTGTGGCACAATCTCACAATTTTTATCCCATCTCTCCCATGAAACCTGACGATGGCATCGCACATATTGCCCTGGGAATGGGAAAAAGTGTCGTTGAGGGTGAAAAAGTTTTGCGGTTTTGTCCTAAATATCCAAAAACATTACCACAGTTTTCATCGGTTGATGATATTCTAAAAAATGCACAACGATTTTTTTATGCTCTAAAAATGAAAGATTATCCTCAAAATCTTCTTTTTGGGGAACATTCAAATCTGGAACGTCTTGAAATCGCTGATCACGAAGACAATGAAACGATTAAAGCGCTTTCAGGAACCTATATCCCTGAAGAACATCGCATTCGGGATAGTGGGATGCTGAAAGGGGCAAAGATTCTGACATTTGCGTCCATTTTGAAATATCAACGTATGCCTTTGCCTGAAATCGTATCGGACTTGATTGAGTTGGGAAAAAAAGCCATGGGCGGACCGGTTGAAATTGAGTTTGCAGTGAATTTAAATAACAATGGCCGCAAACCTACGTTTTATTTTCTTCAAATTCGTCCAATGGTTGCTGGTAGTGAAAAAATGGATGTCAGTATTACAGAGGCGGAAAAGGACCAGGCCATCTGTTATTCTCAAAAAGCACTGGGGCATGGAAAAAATACGTTGATTCAAGATATTATTTTTGTCAAACCCCATTGTTTCGACATTTCAAAAACCTGTCAGATTGCCTCTGAAGTGTCAACCATCAACGCAACTTTACACAATCAAAAGCGACCCTATATTTTAATGGGCCCGGGTCGATGGGGATCTTCTGATCGATGGCTGGGAATACCGGTACAATGGAAAGATATTTCAGGCGTTTCTGCCATTGTTGAAATCAGAAATCAATCGTTGATGGCAGATCCATCACAAGGCACACATTTTTTTCAGAACATAACCTCACTGGGCATTCATTATTTGACCATCACCGAAGGATCGAACGATCAGATTGATTGGCAATGGATTGAAAATTGCCCAATGATCAAAGAAACCCCATTTTTAAAACATGTTCAAGCCCAACATCCCATTGTTCTAAAAGTTGATGGCCGGCAGTCTGAAGGTATCGTTTGTTTTACATAAGCAGTTTTCAAAAAAGGTCACCATGAAAAAAATTCCTATGGATGAGCGATTATTTCCCGAGAATCAGAAATTGACTATCTGGAAAATCTGGGCCTTGGAAAACATTTTTATGAAAAAATCTTTTATAAAAATGCCATGAAACTAATTTTAAAATTTAACGACACCGAACGGGCAGGTCTAAACGCCGCTTAAGTCTTTATTTATAATGATATCATGTCTTGATCACTAAAAAATTCAAACGAAAAAACATCCCATTCTTAAAAAAAAAATAATGATTCGCTAATTAGCTTGCATTTATAATTAAAAAAGATTAAATTGATTTATTCATTTAGTCTTGTCAAGAAAAGACAAGGCAGTTTTTCTGAAGGTTACAATCCTCCATGTAAAACGTTGAAAATTTAAGAAAGGAGGATATAATTATGATTCAAGGAACTGTCAAATGGTTTAGCGAACTCAAAGGATTCGGCTTCATTGAACAAGCAGATGGACCAGATGTATTTGTACATCATTCAGCCATTAAAACGAACGGTTTTAGAAAACTCAATGAGGGCGATAAAGTTACGTTTGAAATTGAAAAAGGCAAAAAAGGCCCTGCTGCGGTCAACGTCAATGTAAACTAATTATTATCACTGATTAAAAAAAAGGCATTCTTTCCAACAGCGAAGGAATGCTTTTTTTTTTAGGGGCACTGAATGCCCTGATCGCCTGTTTTCCACAAGGATGAACCATCGCGCGCGCCTACGTCATTGCCAGCAAGTGTTCCCATGCGAATGAAATGCCTGGATCTAAAGACAAGGCTTTTTCCAAACATTGTTTTGCTTTGTCGTTATCCCCAGAGGCTCTATAATTAACGCCCAGATTCGCATAATCCATTGCTGAACCCGGGTCAATAGCAATCACTCGTTCAAAACAGTTGATCGCTTCCTGATAGCGTTTGCAGTGATAATAGCACACACCTAATAAATTCAGGACATCGGTACGATAAGAATCAATGTCATCTGCTTGTTTTAAATTTTCTATAGCCTGTTGATAGCGGCCTGAATTTTTTTCACACATCCCCATGTACAGATAAATACCTGACAAATCCTCACCTTCAGGTTCACGATGCAAAGCCACTGAGAAAAAGTTTAAAGCATCATCATATGAGGACATATCCATCAATGACATCCCTTGATAAAAAGGAATATAATACTTATCCGGTAGTTCTTTCTCAAAGGCTGTCAATTTTTTTAATGCAACTTCTGGCAAATGGGTTGATGTTATCATGCGGGCTGTAAACATTCCCACACTGGCATTAGCGGATCGCTCCCTGAATCTCGTCCCGGGCATGATTGTGTAGCACGCGGGTAAATCAATATCAGAATGTGTTAAATCAACAATAAACGTATATGGAAACACAAAATGAAGTGCTTTTTGATAATTCATTATTTCAGTTTTGATATTGTCATTGGACAACGAGGGAATCGATTGAAACGGAATTATAGCAGCGTTGGGATGCATCTCATCGATTTGATGGATGTCTGTTAATTTAGGTAGACCGCTGGGTTCATAGTTTGAGCCTGTATTAAAATCTCCGCCAAGTTGTGCAATTTCTGTCAGCAGTCGGCATAACGCTTTGGAGGGGTCAGACATGGCACCTGCTGTCCAAACAATTTCGCTGGTATTTGGAAAGGTTTTTGGATCATAGGCCATCCCCCCCAGCACAGGAATGCCTGTGCCAATGGAGTAATCATATATATATAATTGAATGCCTGATTGTTTGTATCGTTGAATAAGATCGGCAGCAACTGTGTCATCAACTGTATTGAGATCAATTCGATGAACAGTCGGTTTTTCTCGAATGATAACATCACAGACATGACGCTCGACAAGTTCACTCATGCCTTGAATAATTGCTTCTTCCATGCAATTTCCTGCACTCGAACCGTTGTAAGCATTAATTTGAAAAAACCAGTCAAAGGGAACATTGATCCAAACGTCATTGCAAAGATCAAACGCCTTTGTCCATCGCAGCGGTAGCTCGGAAAAAAAGCGGTATTCGGGAGACTGTTCATCCACATCATCATGAACCGAGCGGGAGATTATTTCAAAACCGATGCCGTGGGATCGGATATTTCGAAATTTTTCAGCTTGAAAGTGATGTTCCTTTTGCATGAAATCGTATAGACTGAACCGTTCGATAAGCTCCATAATAGCGCTGGCCTCTGCTTGAGCAGGGTCAGCACCTTTTCCCATTTGTTTTCGTTTTCCCGTGCGTTTATGTGCATCAACGCCACATAGACTGAAATAAACCGGGATTCCCAGACGATTGTTATCGATTCGTCGGACGTCCTGCAAGATATCTAACTTGCTTTTTTGAAGTTGTTTTTTTGCTCGAAGGACAGTTTCTTCTGGTGAAATGATTTTATCCTGGTCTCTTTTTGATTTTTTGTAAGCATCTGTTATAAAAGTTTTTGTCATTATTGGGACGATTCTTTTCTTTTCTTTTGATCAATGCAAATTCTTAATCTGACACGTTCGCATTCAAAGGGGACATTTATTAAGTGTTGATTGATAGGGTGCATAACATAAAGTTGAAAAAAAATATATGACTTTATGTCAAGAACTGGACATCTACCCACAATTCTGTCAATAGAAGATCTGGCTATCCTTTTAGCAAAAAACGTTCGTTTTTGTCAGGTTTAATCCAAAAGGCTAACAAATACGAGTTTATTATTTTTAAGATGCAGAAAGTTGAGAACCAATGGACACCTTTCCCTTATTGTCAATTTTTAGTGCCTCCTTTATTATCGCTCTCTCCGGGGCGTTGATGCCCGGGCCTCTTTTAACAGCAACCATCAGTCACAGTACACGTCGAGGAATCATTGCGGGCCCTTTATTAATACTTGGTCATGGTATTCTTGAACTGGGCCTGGTCATTGCGCTCATTTCTGGATTGGAACCTTATGTAAATAATGATCTATTTTTTTTTATTGTGGGTATCATGGGATCAGTTATTCTCATCTGGATGGCATATAGCATGTTTCGCGCGATACCTGAACTTCATTTGAATTGGGAATCAACAGATACTCGTCAAGGCGGGGCAGGGATCATCATCGATGGAATCTTATTGAGCATTGCCAATCCCTATTGGAGCATCTGGTGGGCATCCATTGGGCTGGGGTACATATTTCAAGCCATGACGTATGGTGTCAAAGGCGTCATCTTTTTCTTTGTGGGGCATATCCTGGCAGATTTTGTATGGTATGCCTTTGTATCAGTGGGAGTGAGCAAAGGACGATCTTTTTTAAGTGACCGCCTTTACCGATATCTTATTGCCGGATGTGCACTTTTTTTATTGCTGTTTGCAGGGTATTTTCTGTATTCTGCTTTTGGGCGTTTTTGGAGATAACACAATTTCGCATAGGTCTATAAGTCTTGGTATTTTTCCTGTAAGATCGACCCTTATGCTCGCGCTCGAACAAGAATACCAAAACTTATAGACCTATGCGAAAGAGACAAGATAAGTGACGCCCAAATCTAAAGATTTGGGACTCCTATCATAAAAAAAACCGCAACGCCTTTTGAAATTTTTCATTCATTGATAGACTCATTTCTGCAACTTCATCAAGTAAATCAGACACTTCAGGAAGATTCTCCTCTTTGGCTTTTTCTGACCACTCCCGATAGCTTTTGATATGGTCATCGTTGTGTTTAAGCCAATGCGTGACGATTTTTTGGATACGATCCTTATTTGTTTGTTGAGCGTGAGAATGATCATGTTTATGTTTGTGAACATGATCATGGTCGTGGTTATGATCATGATCATGATCATGATTATGGTCGTGGTCGTGGTTATGATCATGTTCATGATCGTGGTCATGACGATTTCCGTGATGATGATGGTGCATATTTCCTCCATTCTTTTAACCACAGGGATAGAGATGATATCCCTGTGGCAATGATTGTATGAACTACATGCTAAATCCCAAATCACTAAAGTCAATTTGATCTTCTACAGGTAAAATATTACTAAACAGACCTTTCATGTCTTCAGGTATTTGATCTTCGAATTGTGAAAAATCTTTTAAAAATTCAGCAACCAGACGATTGGCGCGCAGCTCATATTCTCCAATATTGTCTGTATGAACTCTTGGATTTAACATTTCTTTAGGAATTCCCGGACATAATGTGGGAATACTGAATTGAAACACCGGGTCTGTTTCATAGTCAACATTTTCCAATTCTCCAGACATAACGGCTCGAACAGCTGCACGACTGTACTTAAGAGGAAAACGATCGGCCTCACCATATTTTTTCCCACTCCACCCCGTATTGATCAACCAACAAGAAACGCCATGTTCTTTTATTTTGTCCCGAAGTCTTTCGGCATAAACATGCGGCGGATAAGTGAGGGAAGAATCACCGAAGCAGACATTAAACGATGGCTTAACATCACCGGTGGCTGACGTTATAAATTCAGAGGTAAAGCTTGACAAGAAGCCAAACATGGCCTGTTCTGGTGACAGTCGGGCTATGGGCGGAAGTACACCAAATGCATCGCAGGTGAGCAGGAATAAATTTTTAGGATGCCCGTAGCTCTTTTTTCTGGATACATTGGGCAATAATTTATTTGCAAAAGATGCGCGTGTATTCGTGGTGAGATCGCCATCTGATAGATCAATATCTCTGGATTCCAAATGAATGGAAACATTTTCCAAAAGTGTTCCAAAATTACGAATACAATTATCGATTTCAGGTGAATCTTCAGCAGTGGTACCAAAAACTTTGGCATAGATACCATTTTCAAAATTAAAAATGCCATCTGCCCCCCATCCGTGGGAATGGTCACCAATAAAAATCGATTGTGAATCAATGGCCAGCGTTGTTTTACCTGTTCCTTCCCTTCCCATAAACAAGGCAATATCTCCGGAAAATGACATGCTGGCAGCAGATCGCATGGGAAAAACATTATCAGGAATCAGATAGTTAATCATTGTAAAAACAGCCTGACGAATATTACCGGAATACGCACTCCCACAAATGATCACCACTTTGTGGGTCATATTGACAATCACAGCCGTTTGCGAGTTGGTGCCATCGATTTCAGGAATGGATTGAAAACTTGGAATATGAATCACGGTAAACGTAGGATCATATTTTTCAGGTTCTTGTTGATTGTAGATGGGAAAAAACATATTGCGAACAAAAAGGCTATGCCAGGCGGTTTCTGTTACAATTCGAATGGGAATGCTATAATTGGATTCCGAACAGACATGGCAGTTTTGAACATATACATTTTTATTTTGCATATATGACAGGGCTCGATTGAGAAATGTTTCATAATAAGATGGCTCCAGTTCATTGATTCTCGGGCCCCAACAAACTTTTTTTTCACTAATACTATCTTTAACGATAAATCGATCGGTATGAGATCGTTCATGTGCATGCCCTGTTCGAACAACGAGAGCACCACCGTGAGTGATTTGGCCTTCGCGATTCTGGATGATTTCCTCATACAGTTTTGCTTTGGAATAATTGCGTTTTACCTGTCTCAGGTTTTCTTTACCAATCGTAACCAAATCAAGAGCGCCATTTTTGAATTTGAGCATATATCCCCCTTTAACGCTGATATTTGTTGACGATATCAGCGTGGATTATAATAAGTCTATACATGATTATGATACATATCCACCTTGTATTAAAGAATAAAGCACCATTTTTTGCATCATAATATCTCTTGTAGATGTCGGATTGTCGAGTTTTAAACGCTGCAAATAGGGTTTTGCTGATTTTGGAATCGACAGAATCGTCATCGCTTTTCCTAACCTGGCCGCTTTTGTCCCTAAACTGTCGGTCATCATGCTTTTCAGATTGTTCAGTGCTTTGCCAAGAATCAGCTCTTCTTTGGTAAAGTCTGTTCCAAATGGGTAAGGGACAAACAATCCTTTTTCCTTATATGGCGCAAGATCTTCAGCAATTCGTTTGGGTGTATTTTTTTTGAATAAATCCGGCAACTGATAGTTTGATGGCAATTTTCCGGCACTCTTGGCTTTTTGAATAAGTTCTTCCTGAAAACGTGAATCAGCAATTTTTATTAAAGCAATAATGATATCTTTATCTGGAAGGCCTCGAAGATTAGCAATCCCATACTCTGTGACAATGATATCTCGTAAATGTCTTGGAATCGTGCAATGACCATAATGCCATATAATATTTGAAGAGACATCCGCTCCTTTACTTCTTGTAGAACGAAGCATCAGAATCGAACGACCATCAGGCAGTGCATGGGCCATGGAAACAAAATTGTATTGACCGCCCACACCACTGACCACCTGGCCGTTTTCCAAACCATCGGAGACAACAGCACCAGAAAGTGTACACATTAAGGCAGCATTGGCAAAACGACCGTGTTTTCGTTGAAGCATTTTCAAGTCATAACTGGCCCATTGATTACCATACAACTGGTTGACATTCAGCACACTGGTCATATGGATCATTTTTCGCTCGTTTTCAGTCATATTGTTCAATGCATCATAAAATGCATTGGGGCCCAGAAAAAATGCAGCATGAATGATAATGGGTTTTTTCAGTTTATCCCCCAGGCATTTGTCCATCACCTGTTGAAGATTGCTTTGATCTGAAAGGTTAGCTGGAATTTCAAGGGCTTCACCGCGAATAACACCATCTTCCAGAGTCAATGTATCTTTGAAAATGCCGTATTCCTGCAAAAATGTGAAGTCTTTTTCGGTTAATTGTTGCTGAACAGCCTTTTCTTCCATGAGGGATTCGAGTGTTTTAGGGGTAATATCCTCTGAAATTTTCTTCTCATTGATCAATTTTTGAATGGGTTCGCTGTTATATGTTTTTCGTTTGATAACACCGGATTTGATTAATTCGATATATCCATCCACCAACATTTCTGTCGATCCCAGCAAACCTTCTTTAAATGTTTCTGTTCCACCAACATCATCGATCAATTCACCGTATCGACCTAAAATTTTCGATTCAGCAAGCAACCGATTATACATGTCATTTTTTTCTTTGTTAAGTTTAAGCCCATATACAATTCCATCACCCAGAGATCCAATACCAATTTGAAGGGTTCCACCATCTTTGATCAGGGTGCTTGCATTGAGGCCAATCATATAATCGGCATTGCCCATGGACATCTTGGGAGCGCCAAACAGTTTGGTATAATACGTCGGATTATCGATAATCATATCAAACTGGCTGGCATCTACCTCAGCATCGCCATACATGAACGGCAAATTCTCATTCACCAGACCAATGGACACGGATTTTCGACCCTTTTTGGATTCTTTTTCCAGCAGATAGTCAACATCAAGGGCCGTATCTGGATTACAACTCAGGCTGTAAAATATTCTTTCATGGGCAGAACGTTTGGTAATTGCCTGGGCAGTAACGTTGAGTCCGTTTTGAACAACATCCCGTGCAATATGGGAGTAATTGGAACTGATATAATTTTGTTGAGCATGTTCAACCCCAATATAACTACCTGGTTTTATAAATAATTCATTAAGCGTTACATTGGGTGGCAATTTTTTATTTCTCAGATCCAGCATATATTCAAGATCTGCGTAATCACCAAATATACGTTCAACAAAAGGCTCCAGGAATCGTCTTTCCAGTTCACTTTTCCAAACCGGTTTTTCAAGGGACAGTGCTGTTAAGATTGTCAAATCAATGCTTGAATCACGTTTTGCACGCTTATAAATCGCATTGATCAATTCATTTGGTTTTCCCAGCCCAAGGGGCATACCAAAGATAATCTTTTTTCCAATCTTTTCAATAATTTTATCAGCACACCTTTCAACATCATCAAAATACGTCGTATTCTTTTTCTCCATATGACAACCTCATCTGTTTTTTAGTTATTATCTTATAAGCATTAATAATATATAAAAAAATCGTTGATTCATTGATTTGGATAAAACGTTTAAGGCCTTTTTTACAGCAACCGTAATGGTTTATTCTATCGTTTGTATTTTTTGATTGACCCAAAAATTGATCCGATCCAAAGCATCATGTAATGTGTATGTGTACATGGCCAGTTGATCAAAGGCTTCTGCCTGAAGCAGGGGGGCCATCCTGTCAATGAGTTGTGTAATAATGATTGCTCCAACAGCTTCAGAATCCTCTTTTATGGTATTCATAATTTTTATAATAAATTCATTATCTTTTTGAACGATTGCAGCATGAAGACGATCAATATATTTGGGGACTTTAGATTGATAGCGTCTGAGAATATCATGGTATAATGATTTATCTTCCTCAACCTGAGAGAATAATATATTAGGATCAAAAATCTTTTCATCAGGTAAATCGGCAATATTTGTATATAGATCATTTTCCTCTGGAGGCACAAGATACTTTTTTATTTTTTTTTTTTTTTTTTTACGATGCAAGGGTTTTAACAAAAAGTCGTTCATGCCGGCATTGATGATTTCATCTTGACTTCGGTTCATGTCTGTTGATGTTGCTGTCATTGCAATAACTGGAATTTGGTGGTTCAGTATACTTGAAGCAGGATTGCGTATCATTTTCATCGCGTCAAAACCATTCATTTCCGGCATATGAAGGTCCATAAGAACAAGTCCATAGTTTTTAACTTTCAACTTTTCAACCGCTTCCTGTCCATTGACAGCAATATCAACATGAAAGCCTTTCTTTTCGAGCATTTTCAATGCGACCTTACGACTGGTAATGTTGTCTTCAACAAGAAGAATGCCAGATGATTTTAATGCATTGGGCCGATACTGTTCTTTAGAAGCTGTATTTTTTTTAACAGACTTTTTGGGTGAAGAAATTGAAACTTCTGTATCAGAAAAAGGCAATGAAATATAAAACGTTGATCCTTTTCCAACCTGACTTTCTACCCAGATCTCTCCCCGGTGGGCATTGACAATTTTTTTGACAATGGCCAATCCCAAGCCAGTACTTTTTTCTCCGGCTGTACTTTCCACGCTTGTTCGCTGAAAAGGCGCAAATAAGTCATGAATTTCATTTTCGGGAATCCCCTGGCCATTATCTTTG
>PEAL01000264.1 GCA_002753725.1 Deltaproteobacteria bacterium | reverse complement strand
GGTCTTTTTTATTTGATCGCCGCCGTCAGAAAAAGTAAGGAGTTGATGCGTCAAACTTTGCGCTTTTTGCGCGCCTTCTTGAATTTCTGATAAAACATGGAAGAGCTCGTCATCTTGATTGAACAAGGAGCTTATGTAGGAAATATTTCCAATAATAACCCCTAACATATTATTAAAATCATGCGCAATGCCACCGGCTAAGGTACCGATAGCTTCCATTTTTTGCCTTTGCTGAAGCTGTTGTTCCATCTTAAATTTTTCAGTAACATCTCGAAAGACCAAAACAGCACCAATAATTTTCTTCTCTGCATTGAATATGGGGGCTCCGCTATCTGAAATCCTTCGTTCTGTGCCATCGCGTGAAATCAGCACTGTATGATTGGCAAGTCCAACAGTTACACCCGCTTGAAGCACTTTCTTGACCGGATTTTCACAGGTTTTCCGTGTCTTTTCATTGATGATATGAAACGCTTTCGATATTGGTTTTCCAAGTACCTCCGCCTGTTTCCATCCTGTCAATTCCTCTGCAAGCTGATTGATCAGAACAATATTTCCATTCTGATCTGTGGAGATCACACCATCACCAATCGACCGAAGGGTTACGAAAAGTCGTTCTTTTTCAAGCGACAGAAACTCTTCTGCCTGTTTGCGTTTTGTTTCATCACTGTATATGGCAACAATTTCACCGGATGGAAGCTTATAAACATAATTCTCTCTCCACCCTGAAATCCGTTGATCCTGATAAAATCCCAATGGAAAATATTCTGGCTCACCCGTTTTCCACACCCGCTGAAAAACGTCAAACAGTCCAAATTTTTTGACATCAGGGAATACCTCGCTCACGCGCCTGCCAATGAGATCGTTTCGATTGAGCTGTTCAAGTTTTTCGCCACCACGATTAAACTCAATAAAAATAAAGTCTTCACCATCATTGATGGCCCGATACACAGCGATGCCATTTTTGGTATTTTCAAAAATACCTTTGTATCGATCAGCATTTTTTTGCATTTCCTGTTCAACCACTGTTCGTTCTTCAATTTCATTTGCCAGTTGTTTGTTGGACTCACTAATTTTTAACGTTCGTTCTTCGACGAGTTTATCAAGATTATCAACATGATAACATAAACTTTTAGACATGGTATTAAAAGAAATGGTCAATGTTTCCAATTCTTTTCCTTTTGGAACAGGCAGTTGTTCTCCCAGATGATGGCGGTTGGTTGCAATGAGTTGAGCTTTTTCATGAAGTTGTTGCAAAGGGTTAAAAAACCATTTTTTGATGACAAGATGCTGAACAAGAAAGAGAAGAAACAAAATAAACAGTAAAATGCCTGACAACTGAACAGAGAATCGATTGGCTGTTGCATAAGCATGGTCCAATGGAATTCGGATACTGATTGCATAAATGAGATCTTCAAGGCTTTGATTAAAACTTCGTTTTGCCCCATAGAGTTCAATTAACACTTTGGGTGCATCCGCAGGATCACCATGACATCGAAGGCAAGACTCGTTTGGCGTTGTGCCTCTTCTTAAAACCACAAAGTAGGTCCGGCCATTTATGGTCTTTATGTCTGAATGGTTGACAAGCTCAGGATTTTTTTTCATTTCATTCAGAAAATCAGCTTCATATTCGTTTGCTTCATTATCCGGGCTTCGGGCGTCTATGGCACATTCTTTATAATAGAAATCCCCATTTTTAAACGATTGCGCATATTTTAAAATTTGCCTGAGGGCATAAGAAGAAGACATCCATTTAGGATCAAAGAACTCTTCAGAATATTTTTCTGTTAAATTAAAAAGGCTAAGCTTTAATTGATGTGAAAAATAGGTCTGTATCGCAACCATATTTTCCAGGATAACACCTGCCTGTCGATCCGCTTCATGCAAAGCATTATAACGCATGTACATATTGACGATAATAATGATACTCGTGCCCACAACAAGAAAAAAGAACCCCATAAAAAGAAAAAAGCGTGTGCTGATTTTCATATCAAAAGTCCTTTCTTTCTAAAAAATAAAGAAGAACGTCATCTTAAAATAAATCTGATTAACTAACTGCAAAATCAATGAAATATGAAACATGTTATAAAATTTAGACAAAAATGGAACTCTTTTTGAGGGGTTATACTCTATTAAAAAAAAGAGATTGAGTACTTAATTCAGAATCTGATCTTTCTGTATACTTCATCGCAGTACCAAAAGCAGTTTCTAATCTTGATCATTAATTTATAAATCCATATTACCCGGTTGCTTTAACAATCGATCCAAAATAATCGCCAGAATTACAATAGCCAGCCCTGCTTCAAACCCCTGTGCAATATTGACAGTATTTAAGGCACGAATGACAGGTTTACCCAGACCATCGGCACCCACAAGGGCAGCAATAACAACCATTGATAATGAGAGCATGATGCATTGCGTTAAACCCGCCATGATGGTTGGTAACGCATGAGGAAGTTCAACTTTATACAGCATTTGAAGTGGAGAAGAGCCAAACGCTTTACCCGCATCGACCAATTGTTGCGGAACGCTGCTGATTCCCAGATATGTCAGGCGGATAGGGGCTGGAATGGCAAAAATCACGGTTGATATCAGCCCTGGAACCATCCCCAGGCCAAACAGCATCAGTGTTGGAATAAGATAGACAAATGTTGGAATGGTTTGCATGAGATCTAAAAATGGACGTATACACGTAAAGACCAGGGGACGATGGGCAGAAATGATACCGATAGGAATACCTAAAATAAGGGATACAAAGGTTGAACACAAAACCAATGCACAGGTTTCTATGGTTTCGGTCCAGTATCCTTGATTATAAATCAACAATAAGGATAGCGCAACGCCAATGACCAGAACAACTTTCCGATGAATGAGATAAGCAATCGCGCATACGATAAGAATCATGATTAAAGGATGAATCGCTGAAAATAGTTGGATCATCCATTGAATGAACAGTTCTATGTTGTCAGAAACCAGATTGAATTGATCTGCAAAGTGATTGGTAATATAATCAACAGCTGTTTTAACCCATTGTCCGATAGGAATTTTCTTTTCCAAGAAAGACATGATAAATGTTTCAAAAAATTCCATTTTAAATCCTGTTATTCAATTCCCAATGATTGATTGACCTCTGGCAGAGCAGGTTTTCCATCAATGGTTGTCACACCATCCAGCCATTTTTTTAAAATTTCAGGATGATGCTTTAGCCATTGGTTAGCGGCCTTTTCATGATGCATGCTTTGATTTAGAATCATCCCCATGACTTCATTTTCCATTTGTAATGTAAACGACAAATTTTTGATAAACGTGCCAACATTGGGGCATTCCTGGATATACCCTTTTCGCACAAGAGTTTGAACAATAGCGCCACCGTAGTTAGGCCCAAAATAGTCATCACCACCTGATAAATAGTTCATATCAATATCTGCATTCATGGGATGGGGTTCCCATCCTAAAAATACAATCCATTTTTTTCGTTTGACTGCCCGTTTTACCTGTCCAAGCATGCCTTGTTCACTGGATTCTCTAATGGACCATTTGCCCAGACCAAAGGCATTTTTGTTTATCATTTCAATGATTTGGCGGTTTCCATCGTTACCTGCTTCAATGCCATAAATTTCTTTGTTAAATTGACTGCCAAATTTTTGCAAATCAGCAAAGGATTTAACGCCCGCCTCATAAACATATTTAGGGACAGCCAGTGTATATTTAGCACCTTCAAGATTGGTACGAATCAGCTCAATGCTTTTTTCCTTTAAATAAGGCGTAATATCCGCTGTCATGGTGGGCATCCAAAGGCCCAGAAAAACATCAATATCGTTGTTTTTCATACTGGTAAAAGTTACTGGAAGTGCAAGCAAGTATGTTTTGGGTTCATACCCCATGGCTTTTAAAACAATGGATGCCAATGATGTTGTGGCCGTAATATCTGTCCATCCAACATCAGAAAAACGAATTTTTTTACAGGGGGGTGTATCAGCTAAGGTTGGTGTCAATGGCAAAAGCAGTGTCAATGCGACCATTAACCTTAACCATAAAGAACTCTTATTCCAAAGCATAATTATTTCCTTTCATTTATATTTACCTGAGTTAAAAGTATCACGTTAAACGATCATTGGGTAAGGTCTATGGAAAGTTGTATTTATTAAAAAAAGGGGTGTATTCAAAAAAGGCAGACATGAAAGCTTTTTAAGGAGCTGTATTCATGCCTGCCAATTCAAACGATTATACGATACTGATCAATTATTTAATATCTTCATCTTTGATCACAGGCCTGGGAAGAACTTTTGCGCGTTCAGCAATTTCCGGAACACGATGTTCCCATTCAATAGCCATCAAATGAACGCCAGCAACACCTTTCATCGCTTTGAATTCTTCAATTTGTTCACAGGCTATTTTGATGCCTTCATCAGCCTGATTTTTTTTGTTCACCCCTTTGATACGATTGATTAATTCATCGGGTACGTCCATACCCGGCACTTTTGACTTCATATATCGTGCCATACCTAAGCTTTTCATTGGGGTAACGCCTGCGAGAATATAAACGTTTTCAGTCAGGCCCATATCGTTTGCCTGCCTGACCCATTCCCGCATTTTTTTCATATTGTAGATACACTGCGTTTGAACAAAATCTGCGCCTGCCTTGACTTTTTTGGCCAGGCGGTACACCCGCCATTCAAATGGATCGGCAAAAGGATTTGCCGCTGCACCGATAAACATTCCTGGGGGGGTATCAATGGCAGCGCCCCCCATGAATTTTCCTTCATCACGCATGTTTTTAACCATATTGACCAATTGAATGGAATCAATATCAAAAACACCCTTTGCATTGGGGTGATCCCCAAATTGCTGATGATCTCCGGACAGACATAGCAAATTTCGGATACCATGTGCATAAGCACCCAGGATATCTGCTTGCATGGCCAGACGATTTCTATCTCGGCAAACCATCTGGTAATTGGGTTCCAGGCCTTCTTGAATGGCGATTATCGATGCCGCCCAACTGGACATCCGCACCATTGCAGTCTGGTTATCCGTAATGTTGACTGAATCAACCATGCCTTTAAGTGGCGCAGCTTTTTTGCGAACCGCATCAACATTTGCCCCCCGGGGTGGGCCGAGCTCTCCGGTAAAGGCAAAATTTCCGGATCTTAAAATTTTTTCAAGATTGCTACCTGATTTCATATTGCTCTTTCCTCTTAATATTTTCAGTGGGGGGCACGCGCATCCCCGCTTTTTTCTTTATTTATTATTCCCTGTTCACCCTGGTGTTTCAGGCATTATCAAATTCATGAACAACACCTTGGGATCGACAAATTTTTCTGGCATGTGCGATCATTGCTGGAATATCAATGCCCATTGGGCAATAACATCGGGTACACAGCACGCAATCTTTCCAGACAATATCCTTGATTGTGTTCAGGGTGTCCAGATCAATGCGAGCTTTCTTCTTATAAAGGGTGCCGATGGAGTTGATAAATTTGTATGATGGCATATATTTGGGATCCTGATCCCGTGTCATAAACAAAAAACAACTCTCAGCACACAATGTGCAATGTGCGCAGACATTAAGGGCTGTTTGAATTTGTGCCTTTTTGTCATCAAGCAGGGATTGAATAGTTTTGGGATTTATTTCGATTGATTTCTGCTCTGTCATGAAATGCTCCGAACCTATTAAAAAGCCTTAATAAAGGCTTTATGATCTTCTTGGTTTTGTCTGGCAGTTATTACCAGGTCCGATTTCCCTTACCAAAGCTGTATTCGCTTGCAACACATAATCGTTGCAAGAAGAAATAAATCATATGGGCAAATTTGGTATAAGGAATGGCGATTAACATTAATTCACCGGCCAAAATATGGAGGATCACCATCGTTTGATAATCATAAATTTGATGATAGGCCATAAATCCGGTTAAAAAAGGTGCAACCGCAATGAACAGCATTACATAGTCGTAAAAGCTGGTAATGGCGCGAACCCGTCGAACAAAAAACCGTCGATATAAAAAATATGCGCCACACATCAGCAAAACAACTGTCATGCTGTCAGTTAATGTTTCAGACCATGAAAATAAACTGATTCCTAACGCCTCGTCTAACAACAAATTATGCGCCAGAACAAAAAGCGGTGTGATGACCAGACACACATGAAAAATCAATGTGGCCCAGCTAAATACTGGATGAATACCAAACACGTTTGTGGCTCGAAACATCGCCATATTTCGAATCCGATTTTCTCGTGAAAACCATTGCTTAATCAATGCAATCCGTGTTGTTATGGCATTCTTGGAAAACCATCCAATGGATGGTTGTTTTTTGAATCCAGGAGGTTGATACTGTGGTATGGTTTTCTTTTTGCTAAAGTCTGTAAAAAACTGATGAATTTGGTGAATCGTACCCGCAATGAATACGAGCAATGAAAACCAGACCAACGGGCCTCCAACAAATTGATAAATCTGATGCATAGTTAATTCCATAAATCATACTTTTATTTGGTTTTTCAAAGATTAACGTGAAATATCAATCTCGTTTGCCACCAGACTAAGCCGGTTCATACCGATGGGCGTAAGCATCCTGAACAAAAGTTCTTCGAACTTGATTTTGCCACTGCATGGGTGGTCGAATGTTCAGAATGTTATCCAGTCGTCCTTGCTTTTCAAGGCGATTGTATATCTCATACCAGGCACATGGAATGCTATTGCCAAGTTCACATTCACCTTGATTGGTTCCACCACAAGGTCCATTGAACAGGCTTTTTGCACATCCGGTCACAGGGCAAATCCCAGCAGTGTACGCCAATACGCATTCTCCACAAGCCCTGCATTTTTCCTGATACAATCCAACATCCAGGTCAACGCCAATGGCTATGGTATTAACTGCCGGAAATACCGGAGTTTCAGGAAATCGTTCTGCCAGATACTGAACTCCTGCACCGCATGCCATTGACAGGATACAATCATAAGAACCAACTGTATCTGCCAGCTCGTCCAGAAAACGAACATTGCATTGACGTTCCAGCGTATGGCCATCCACTGTTTTGGATTGACCATCCAGTTTAAGTTCTGCATCGAGTTCAGCTTTGAGAATGTTGACTTCCTTCTGCCCACCTGCCAGACACACAGAAACGCATCCGCCACAACCAACGATAAGAACTTTATTATACACTTGAATGGATTGTTTAAGTTCTGTCAAAGGTTTTCTCTTTGCCTTTATCATGTAAACCCTCTATTCTTTATAAAATATCGTACAACGATTGAAATCATCGTTGCCAGTTGAGTGATCACCAAACATCAAAAAAAATATGTTCCAAAATTGATGGATATTTTCTGATGTTCATTCCTAAATCCAATTCGTATTTTCATTTTTGAAAACAAGAAACATAGCTTCTTACCACCCTTCTAAGTCGTGTCAAGAAAAAGATTTTAAAATTTTACTTATTTTGTTAATAT
>PEAL01000263.1 GCA_002753725.1 Deltaproteobacteria bacterium | reverse complement strand
AAAGAAGAAAGGCACTGACGGAATAACAAAAAATGGCAATTAATTCTGTGAAGCTCATAGGTTTCCCCTTAAAATTATGCAGGCTTTGCACCTGCTTGTCGTCTTTGCTACCCTTAGATGCGGCAGAACATATCTCGGATTACTCCATTTATTTTCCAACGAACTATTGCAAAGGTAGGCACAACATTTGACCCCACTGAAGGGAGTAGCCTCTATCGCTCATTACTCTTCAGTAGTATATTTGTTACTTTCCTCTTCTTTAAGAAAACCGTTCAATCTTTCTTGAAGGTCTTTAATGATCCGATCCTTTTGCTTTGACATTGCTTCATTGCTTTGGGGCTCATGAACAAGGGCGATGAACATTTTTTCTCCAAGGGGCTTGCTAATCCAAACCTCTCCGCCCCGATAGATGTTTACTGAGTAGTCCTCTTCGATAACTATTTCATATTTCCCGTTTTCTATTTTTAAGGAGTCACTCACTTCTCTTGCTCCTTATTTAAAGCTTCTTTAGCTGTTTTAAAAAATGCCTAGCAACTGCCGAGCCTGTGCTTTCATGCCAAATATTCAAAGCTTCTCTTAGCTTTTGGTTTTCTGTTTCTAGTTCTTCAATACGAGCGTCTTTTTGGTTTAATTCATTTCTCAATTGTGAAATCTTTTCCAATGCATTTGGAAAGGCGCTCATGGCCAATGCGGCAAAAGTGATGTCATTTGCGGAGCTAGATAGGATACCCTGTTTCTCAGCTTCTTTACTCCCCTTATTATCATCTAAATTAAACCACCTGTTCCATAGGCCTCTTATGTTCCCTTCTTTTGCGTAAGGATGGGCATAGTAACCAACCACTTGTGTTGCTTTGTCGCAAACAGTTTTAAACTCTTTTATCTCGTCATTGTTAAATTCACATTCTTTATAAGATAAACTCATTTCTCTTTCTCCTCGTTAAATTTAAATAATCTTGACTTTGGCCTGAACCAAAAGAAATGTGAACCAAAACTATATCCAGACCCTGATCTCTTAATATGTCCCTTGCTGTGCTTTAATAAATACAGATGCGCAGCAATTTTACTGGGAGCAGTAGAGCCTGAGCCAGTAGTAAGTCGGGGGTCATTAACTTTTCTAATAACATAATCAATCATTTTTTCATCACTCATTTCCACTGCTCCTTCTCCCTATAGGGAGTTTTATTACTTAAAATAACAATATCAATTAAAAACATCCCAGAAGGGAGAGTTACTTCGCTTTCACTTAAACAGCAATTGACTCTAACTCATTAAATTGAATTACAAATTTACTGCGTGTGGTGTTTGGTATATTAACCTCAAATCTGCGTTTTCTCATACGGGAGTCGATTCCTGTTAGTGTTACCCCGATAATTTCTTTTCCATCCCCATAGCATTTCTCATACGAATAAAGAAGGAAAGTCTCACCAGTGAACATGTTCTTAAACCATGGATTGAAAGTGGTTGGTCTATGGTTTACAATTATTGCCATTTCATTTAGTCCTAAGTTGAATTGTATATAAAGGGATTCTGTCAAATATACTTGATACACAAACCATCCCACCATTGATTATTCGACTGTGGTGCCTCATTGGCGATTTGCAATCAATAAGTACCTGAGTATCTTCATAAATTACCCACGCATACCGCTTTGGGTTTATCTTTGATAAGTACATCGCGGCTTTGTATTGTTGATTGATTTTCATTTTCACCTCTCGATTAAATACCACCAACCCCTAAGAATAACGCCAATAATAAAGCAAACACCAATCACCGCTGGACTTGCCATAATATATCCCAAAGCCATCCCATTACTAAGCGCATCCACGGTGGCTTGTATGTACCGTACAGTAACCATCAGCCCGACCAATACAACTATAATAGCGCCTAACCCAATCACTGTTGTTTTAAAAAACTCTTTCATTTTTTTAGTCTTCCTTTTCCTTTTGTAGAATATTGAATAAGGGTGCTCTGAACTTCATTCGTTCAATGCAATCTTTTACGGATGCTTCAAGATTGGAAGAGTATTTCTCAAGAAGCGTGGACATAAACCAATAATCATTTTTACAGGTGTTTAAATTGATTCTAAGCTTAGAGTTTTCTTCTTTCAGTTTCTCCACCATTTGGTATAGGTTACTCTGCTCATCAATATTGATGTTGATGAGGTAATCAGAATTAATGACCCCGTTTCTAACCAATTCATTGAACTCACTTGGAAAAATTATCTGCTGAGTCATAGCGCAAACCTTTTTATTAAAATTTCATGTAAATTGGGTAACATCATACTATTTAACTAACGGACATTCACCGAGTGTTATATTTTTGGCGGTTCCCTATCATACCAACTAGATATATCCAATATTGCTGTCCCATCAGAATCACAATATTTCTCGGACTCCTCATCAAGGCGCATAGTCTTTAAGATATATTTCTCATCCAATTCCTGATCGCCCATCCCCGATTGAATATCAGAAATAACATTATTTAATCTAAAAACTGCACCTTCAACTGTGTTGTCAATTACGGCCCAATCTCCACTGAACAAATAATCCCAGACTGCCTCATTAGAAGCAATCTTCAAAACACGTTCTGAGTATGCAAGAAAATCAAGGGTTGGTAGCCGATCACCAAAATCGTGGTTGCGAATATTTGGGATCTTCCAATCCTGATATATTGTACAAAAAGCTGGATTGTTAATAAACGGCATGTGTCCTAAAATACAACCAACCGATCCACACTGACTTGATGAAATGAAGTCTTTCGTTCGACCATCTCTGTCCATGCGGAAATTATGCATATTGAAATCTGATTGCTTAACATTATTCTCAATATGATCCCGTAACATGATTAAGGCTTCTAAATTTATCTCACTCATATTCATTCCTTAGTTATTCTTCAATGCCAGATACAATGAAGTCGTCATTTAGTGTAAAATCCAATTGGATGAAATCAAGACTTTGAACGGGTTTAATCATTAACGCTGCAATGCATGTCTTTTCAGGGTGCAGAATTGCCCACTGAGGATAATTTTTAAATAGGGGCTTGCTATCATCCCAATCCTCTCCAAACTCGTCCAGAGCCATTTCTACACCTTCATTATAAGACTCGACTGCTTCGCGCATATGACTCCCAACAAAGGGGAAAAGGTTATTTGCTAAAAACCATTTGAACTTTTCTAATTTCGTCCAAGACTCATACAGATTGATAACATTAGAATCATCTATATGGGTTTTTGATATACGCCCCTGATTGGTAAGCTCATCCAATGTCTGCTGGATGGATTCTTTTATAAGGACTCTTTGGATTGAATATGGTTTTTCCTTAATGTGGTCTCTCAGACGCACAAGCCCTTCAAGAATTGTCCTAGAGCATGTTGTTGCTGTTTGATGTACTTTATTCATTTCTCATCCTTTTCAAGCATGCCCTTAACGTTAACCACCACCAGCGTAATAGGCCAGAAAATGGTTGCGAGCAATATAAGCTTTCCTTCTTTGGTTTTAAAATTAACTTTGCCTCCTTCATTGGCCAGTGCGGACATGGCAATGACACCGATGACATAGATTCCGATTGCGATGTATTTCATGAAAGCGAGTAACATACTCCCCCTCCTTTTAGTGTTGGGTTTGAATTATAGTATTCAATTGCTAGTAATAAACATGTTGCTCTGAAATCTCTAGCTCCACCTTGAACCCCTAAATACCAAGGCTTATCATTTCTTAGGTTATTTTCGTCATGGCAAAAAAGAAATGGAATGGTGACTGTTCTTAGTTCATCTAGGCGCATTAAGCGTGTGCTGTCAGCCATACGAATCGCCGAGCACAGCCCTGATGCCACGTACCCATCCACGCCCAAGCGCTTCCTATATAGGGTGTGAAGAATCTTAATAGTTTCTTTGTTAGTAATCTTCATTCTAAAAGCTCCCATGCTGAAAAGAAAATTTTCAATTCCCTGTTTGTAAACCAGACATAACTAAGATCTTTATTGAAGAACATTTGATAGTCACCTGATGACCAATGTCTATAAATCTCAACAATCGCAGTGCCATCTGGACTTAAATAAAACCCTGCTTTCATAAGCCCTCTATTTTTTGAGGCCCCAAAGATTCTTTAAGTTTAGAGCCACCAAGAATGACATTCCCACAAGTAACCAATCCATCTTCTTCATCCATTGATGGAACAAATACTAAAACATCAAAGCCAACATTCTTTAAATCTTGCTCGGGCTTTCTGTAGGGATGGAAGCTTTCGTAACCTCCAACTGTCTTAATTCCATTTTCCATGCAGGCGGTATTATTGTGAATTGGAGTAATTTTACACATCCACTTTTTAGGATCAAAAAGCTTTGCAACTTTTTCAGCGTCAATTATGTAATCAGTCGAATAAGCAAAATTTAAACAATACTTTCTCGAAAGTGGAGCAGGGAGACCGCTCAACATTTTTGAAATATCTTCCAAGGTGTTAGCGTCACCGCCAAACATAACTTCTCTTTGCTTGTCATCCGTTGAATTAATACTGATCTGAAGACCGCATTGACCTAGGTTTTTATTTTTGATATTTACCCAGTCGTAAATAACGCCTTCCCATTTCTTATGCTTTTTTGGAGACATTGAAGTAAGCACTGGATGAAGAACCTCGACGGACAATCCAGTTTCATCTTGGAATCTTTTTCTCTCGTTAAATAAAAAATTTGTAAACTCCAAAACGGCCGGATTCCAAGAAGGCTCTCCCATTCTGGCATAGTGAAGATTCAGTCTCTCGGTGTATTTACACTCTGGAAAAAGTGAAATTGCTTTCTTTAGCTGCGAATAAAGATCATCAAAAGATGCATTCCCAGAATATTTAACATTTGGAACGTCACAAAAATTGCACTTACTTAAGCAACCATATTGTGTCGAAACGGTAATTACCCACTTTTCAGAAAGAGGCATACAGTTAGTATTTGGAACACCGTTAAGATCGCTTCTATACCCAAGAAAATCGGCCTTAACATTCCATTTTTTACCATAGTCGCCAATTGAAAGAGTTTCCAATTCTCCTCTAGAATAGTTGTCTTTAAATAAAAATCCCGTTGGTATTGTGTGTTTTTTCATAAACCCCTCTTCCTTAAAAACTTCTGCCATTCCATGTGCTTCTTTCTCCAAAAACTATCGCCCATGCAAGACTTAGCCCATAAAAAAGAAGCTGTTATCAGTCGCCGAGTGACTTGCGTATATCTCCAGTAGTGACCGTCTACGTCTCTTTGGGAATAATGTTCAGCTTCAAACTCATCAAAAAGTTCTGGCCCTAGAAATTCATGTAATAGTTCTAAATTATTCATTTCTCCGTCCTTCATTTATCAGTCTTTTCATAGGGTAATAAGAAAGAATCACAACGCTTGTGAGCTTTCTCTTGTGCGCCTTCACCTGAAAAAAGAAATCTCCCTTTAGGTGATTGACATTGCCATTTATCCTTTCCAAGCTCGTTTACAGAAAGTCCTTCATTGCACGACACTAATAACAGCAAACATAATAACTTCTTCATTCCAAAAACTCTCATAGCTTCTCCTCCAACTTACTTAAGTTTGTTTTTTGATAGATGTTTTAACCTGAACCACTTTGTATGGGTTAGGTAGATTAAAATAACTTAAGGCATCCTCTGCCATGTAACATCTTTGTGCCGCACTCTCAGCTTGCTCTTTCGTTCGGTAGTCAATTCCAACCCCTGCTCTTTTTGGGTAGTAATTCAAATAACAAGTGTGCCTTTTGCTAAACCTAAATCCCAAAGGAAAGTCCCACATTCTCGTGTCAACGACAATCCATGAATTATAGTTGCTAGGTAGCATACGGGCATCTGTTCTTATGAAGGACTTGCAACATTTCAAATAGGTCATCCTCTTATCCTATGTACCATTCAATGGTGTATCCATCTTCTTTTAATAGTTCTATTGCTTCAGCGACTGAGTATGGTTGAACCAAAGACCAGAAGTTATTGTCTTCCTCGCTACTAAAAATTCAATGTAAGCCTTGGTTCTCTCGTCCTGAGAGGTCATCTTATTCATTTTTAGCTCCTTAAACCAGTTCCTTGAGACACATACCACATTCCGAGTCAATGGCCTTCCTTGGATGAATTTAGTAGCAGTACACATTGTATCCATATTCACTCCTTAATAATTTATAGACTCATAAACGTTTGTCTCGTTATTTGTATCTTTCCAAGCAACTGTGAAATCTCCAGAATATCCCGTTCCTCCACAATCAGCGCAACGATAGGGTTTATTTCTACCATTATTAATTTCTGGAATATGTGAGTTACAACCGCGACACCTATTTGCATCCAAAACAGTGTCAACCATTTCATCCTCAAAATGGCCCTCAAAGAGAATATTTCCACACCAATCTTTAATGATGATTTCATTGTCCGAAATTAAAGATTTTCCACAATGAACGCACCCACCTAGATTTCCATCTCTTCCACGCCAAGGAACACATTGATGCTTACTCATTCTCTGCTCTCTGCTTTTCACTGTGAATGGCATCAGCCACCCTATCAGCAACCTCATACCAGTGGTTAGAAATATCCTTAAGTGTTAATTTCGCGTTAGGTGATTTTCCAAAGGCCCGTCTGTTGGAAAACATAACGTAGCCGTTCTCGTTCCCCCAAAGATTTGGATTTCTTATTGCCCAATCCTCTAGGGCAGAAGCACCATCAAAACCCAATACGTAAGCTATACTGTTAGACCCTGCGGTGAAATAATGACAACCCATAATTGATCTTGCTTTTGGAAAAGAAGCATATTCAAACCAACCACCATGACAACAAGGTGCTCCACAACCTGTCTCAAACGTTTCACCGTTACACATATCAACTTCATTAATCCCACTTTCAACTAAGACTTGAAACGTCATGGCCACTTCGTAGAACTTTTGTGGATCTAGCATATTAATTCCTTTAAAAGTGGTAACGTGCGAATTACCACTGAAGTCAAATATAAGGGAAGCACCGTGCAGAGGATTGGTCTGAGGGATGTCATCTTACTTATTATTTGAATGTTAAAGATCATGATGTCGCACCATCGTTTCTACTGTGGATGCCATAAGAGATGTAATTTTTAATTCCATTTTGGCGTAGTCAATTGTTGGAATAGTTCTATTTTTCTGTAAGAGCCATTTTCGGAGATCGGGGCTTGATTCCTCTAAATAGCGTTTAATGATTCTATTCCTGTCCGATTTCTTCAAATTGTGGTTGAATTTTAATTTAGCTGTTTTCATTACTCTCCTCTTCAATAACTTCATGATCATAGTCATAGAGCTCATCATTGGTGATTTTTATATTGGGGTTGCTTTTGATGGCAGTTTCGTAAACACCAATGGCATCCATGGCCGCTTGAAACGGGCAATCATCTTCGGTGTCTACAATTATTTCAAAATTGATTCTCATATCCAGCTGTACTTTAAATTTTGGCATTACTTAACCTCACTATGTATTGCTCTGAAATTGGGCGTCCGTGATATTTGTACCAATA
>PEAL01000262.1 GCA_002753725.1 Deltaproteobacteria bacterium | reverse complement strand
TGTGGGTTAGTGATGCAATGAATGTTTATGTTTCAAAAAAAGACTTTATCCATGTTGCTGGTAGAACAATCGCAGGTCGTGTTCTTGCCGAAGATACAGGTGATGGTTTGCCAGGCTATCTTGTTGAGGTTTGGGACAGTGATGCTGATGTTATTGCAGACATATTCACACAGGAAAATGGCTGCTATTCGATCACTATGCTTCCTTCAACAGATTCTTTATATGTCAGTGTGTGGCCGCCCGTTGGCACATCAAATTATTGTCCTCAGTTTTATCAGGAAAAAATTTTGCCTGACACTGCCACCAGGCTTTCCACACTGAAAAAAGATCTTCAAGATATTGATTTTATACTTAAAAAAACATCTGACCTTGGTTTTTCAGGAAAAATTCATATCAATAACATTGGCATTTCCGGAATTCAGGTTGATGTGTTTTCAGTAAGCGGCCATTATGTTCAAACTATTTTTTCTGATGAAGATGGATATTATACTGCTTCAGGGCTTCAATATGCAGAGGATTATCAGATTTCAGTCTGGTCTGATACCTTTTCCAATGAGTTTTATTTTGCCCTTCAAGATAATGAAATACCAGGGGAGGTTATTCCAACATACAGTGTCACAGCAAGTAGACAGGCAACCTTACTGACTCCAGATACCCCCTGTTTATCCAATATTGATATTATTCCGACCCTCAATACTGTTTTTAGAGGATCAATATCCGGATGTATCTACGAGTCAGACGGCACACCGGTTAAAAACATTCTTGTTAATGCCTGGTCTTATGATTTAAATGATGGCCAGTTTGCGCTGACAAATGATTTTGGATGTTATACGATCACAGGCTTGACCCTGACAGATACGCATGATTCCTACACAAAAGGGTATATAGTTTCTATACCTGGCAATCAAGCATTCAGTTTGAATTATTCTTATCAAGTTTATGATGGCGCTTTTGATGTCGCAAACGCAAAATATGTCAAAACAGGTAGCACGGGGATTGATTTTTATCTTCAAACAGGCAGTATGATTTCAGGATATGTTAAAAATCAATATGGATTGCCTGTTCCAAAGGTTCAAGTAATGGCATGGTCAAAAACAACAGGCCAAAGAGAGGAAACCTTGACAAATATCAATGGCGCCTATACGTTAACAAACTTACCGGCTGCAAATGATTATATTTTGGCTGCCTTTCCCCTCAATTATCCGGTAATGTATTATTATAATAAACGATTCGAAACAGACTCAGACAAAATTGATTTAACCCACGGTGATATCAACGCCATTCATTTCACAATAGATGAAGGGTTTTGTATTTATGGCACCATTTATATAAATACTATTAGCCAAAAAGCAAAAAAAGGACTTTGGGTAAATGTCTGGTCTGAATCAACCCAAACAGGTGGTGATGTATCCACAGATAAAAATGGCGCCTATATCATATCAGGTCTTGATCCCAATGCCTGTGATTATATTATTTCAATAAGAACCAATGAATATATACCTGCCTATTACGCCAACAATCAGGATGCGGATATATTTAATGATACCGTTTATGCCATGAAAGAGGCCTCTTTTGTTTGTTCAGAACCCATCAATATGGGAACATCTCGCAATCTGATTCTGAAAACGGGTATTACTATAAGCGGTAAGATACTTTTCAATAAAAAACCTGTGCCAGGCATTCGTGTTGAAGTCTGGTCAGCGTCAACCGGTGGTCATAGCCTTTGTTTTTCAGATGACACGAACAATGGCTCTAATTATAAGATGAATGGGCTGCCTCCAGGAATGTATGAGATTTCTATTACGTCCTCAACATATGAAGATCAGATGAAGACGCTTTATATCACCAAATCTGAAGAATTTCATTTTATTTTACAAGAACTGACACATCACATTTCAGGCATGATCACTGGACTTCCCCAAAATCATACAGTCTATGTTCACGCAGTGTCAACATCATTGAATATAAACAAAACACTCCAAATAACAGGTACTGGCGAACCTGTTGCGTACACACTTTCCAATTTAAAACAAGCAAGTGATTATGTCGTAGAATGCTATCATCCAAACCAGTACCAGGTGTATCATAACAAGGACAATTTTGATGAAGCAGATCGTATCGATCTTGTTGGGTCAGTTTCAACTATTAATTTTAATTTAAATATAGGAAGCGAATCAATTTCAGGCGATGTAACCTTCCCACAAAATGCTGTTTATGGAGAAACTGTCTGGATTGATGTACAATCACATTCAACGGCCACACGCGCTTGTGGCTCTGTCACTTTTTATGGCACATATGTTGTACCCTATACGATTTCAGGACTGAATAAAACCAATGATCTTGTTGCCGCTGCCTGGTCAGAGAAATATCAAGAGCAATTTTTTGACCACGTATCTATATCTAATGCAGCTATTTTTATCGATACCAGTGATGACATTGCAGATAAAGATATTCATTTTAGATTAACCAGCGGATCATCCATTTCTGGTGTTGTCTATGAACATGAGATACCCCAATCGGATATTGTGATTATTGCTTATTCGTTAGGATCAACTGTGTTCAGATCTGACATCTCGGATGATAATGGATATTTTTATATTTCAGGCCTGGAGGGAGCAAAAGATGTCATTGTAAAAGCCAGTCGATTATCAGATCAGGTACCTTATTACTATAATCTGACACAAACGACCCGAGTTATAAACTTGGCATCACAATTAGATACAACACTGAATAAAAGCCTGGAGAATATTAATATTTATCTTTCAGTCCTTGAATTGATCAGTGGAACAGTAAGAGATCAATATGGTAAACCACTCTCTGGAATATGGGTGAGCGCATGGTCTGAAATTCAACAAACAGGGTTTGGTGTTTATTCAAAAGAAAACGGGGAATATGTTATTGAGGGACTCCCTAAAAGTAAAGATTACAAAGTGATGGTCGAACCAGATCCTTCGTTGAATTATATCATTCAGGAAAAAATCAATGTCAGTAGCTTGAGTCTTGATATTAATTTCTTTTTAAAACAAGGTTATACGATCAAAGGATTTATCTTAGACACATCAGATCTGCCCATCCATAAGGTTGGTGTTGAGCTAAAATCAGTTTTTCAAAATATCACGCAATTGATTTATACAGATATTAATGGTCAATATGTGATGAATGGCCTTAAAGGGGCAGATGATTATGTCATGACCGCATGGCCATCGAAAAATCAATCCTATATTCCCTTTTTAGAAAAGGGTATTGTCGTTCATCAGGATATTATGAAAAATATTGTTTTATCTGAAGGATATACCATAAAGGGCGTCATTCTGGATGCTTTTACACTGTCCCCTCTTCCCAAGGTCATCATTTCAGCATATTCAAAACTTAAGAATTATTCTGATCAGACGGTGACCGATAATATTGGCTATTATGCAATCAATACATTGCCTTTTTCAAATGATTATGAACTTGTAGCAATATCAGATCATTTTGCGGAAGAAAAAAAGAAAAATATATCTTCAGGGGAGCATGTGAATTTTAATTTATTACCTGGAGGGGCAATCTCCGGAGATGTCAAAGATGATGTGGGCACTCCCCTTGACAATGTTCGTTTGGAAATCTATTCACCCTCGAAAAATTTGATTAAAATCGCTAATAGCAATCATTTAGGCCATTACATCGTACATGGCTTAGTGGATATTGACAAGAATGGCCAAAAGATACAAGACTATATTGTTTCAATCCACCCAAATGCTTATATGTCTCAATCTCAAGGTCCCAAAAAAGTTGGTGACATCGTTAACTTTAGATGCATCAAAAGCAGATTCAATGAAATCTCTGGTTTTATCAAAGATTTATCGGATAATGAACCGCCTGAAGATATCATTTTAGTCATAAAAGTCTTTTATAAGCAGACAGAAGGAGGATTTGTTTCAAAAATTCAAGCAAAAAAAGATGGGTCATTTACAATTGAGGGGCTGAGTCCAAATTCAACATACCAGATACAAGTATTGGGCATTCGACAAAACAAGGTTGTTTTATCTCAATGGATTGGACCGGGTGGGCAGGGTGTTTCCGAGAGAAGTCAGGCAGAAGCCTATGAACTTCTGAATACAGGACGCTTTATTTATTTCAAATTTGCTATCAATTTTTGACATCCTTTCACGATCCTTAATTCGATGCCGTGATATCTTCAATGGATCGTGCGCCAGAGGGAACAACTTTTTACCCAGGGCGTTGCCCTGGGCTGGTATGTCGCCGCCCTTTCAGGGCTAAGAAAAAATGCCCCCTTTTTTAGAATGCGCCCGTCCAGAACGACTGACCGGTAAAAACTCAGTCAGTCCCTGGACCACACCTAACAGTAAGGGGATAATTGTTTCATACATGAATCATTGACCTTTTCTATATTTATTATTGAATTTATTTGCTATCCAAAAAAATACTGTATTCACCGTTTAAGTAGCCATGATTGTTCAAGGCTTCTGTTTCATACACATCCATTTGTCCGCCCTTATCTATGAAAAAACCCAGGCTATTGCCATTGTGATAATCATTGGATTGTGCTTTTGCAATTCCTCCAGAATCAGAAAGATATTGATCCATCCCGCTCATATCCAGAAAAATGGAAAAACCATTATGTGCTGCCGCGCCTTGAGAAAAAAATGTGAAACCTGCATGATATTGATCATTACCTGAGCGGTCAATCAATGCGGCAATGCCCAAATCCCAGGCTGCAGATTGAACACCGCCTTGAATGCCCTTGTAAATATCATCACCGCCATCATCAATCAATATACCGGCAGCAGAATGTGCTGAGAATCCTTGTCCATAGCGAGAAGCAATGTAGAGATCCGATTGATTGCCAGCGTTTTTAAGAATGCCCATACCAAAAAAATAACCGCCACCTTGAGAAAAATTACCCGCCACGAACTGATCACTGCCATCTAAATCCAACAGCATTCCAATGCCTCCAGAGGCTATCCCTCGAAAACCAATACCAAACCCTTGTGATGATCCCCGGAAAACGCCATCGGTTTCATATGAACTTTTATGTTTACCCGTAGCAAAATAGCGATCATTACCACTGGTATCCACAAGTAATCCCAATCCATATGTCCCTCCCACAGCTTGAGCAAACAAAGAACCGTAATAACTGTCATCACCACCGGTATCAATAAGGGAACCAAAGCCCCAGAATGCAACGCCCTGTTGTAATTCCTGACTGTGATATTGATCATTTCCAGAAAGGTCAATTAAATGACCAACGCCCATCACACCGCATCCTTGAGATAAGCTTTTTGCTGTGTAAAAATCATTCCCACTGCAATCTAAAACAATGCCAAATCCCATAAAACCTGCACCCTGTGACCATTGTTCAGTGGAAGAATAGTGATCATTGCCGCTTAAATCAATGACAACAGAAATCTTTTTTTCTGGTGTGGCAGCACCGGCATTGTTAAGATATAGATCATCACCGCCCATATCAATGATCCAATCCAAGGGGCGGGTATATCGCGTATATCCTGGTCCTCCGATCACCAGATAGCCCTTTTCAATTTTTTTAATACACCAGACATCGCCGGAGATACCCACTGTTTTTGGCGGCTCATCAAAAAAAAAGGGGCCTTTTTTTCTCAATTTTTGCAAAGCTTTTAAGAAGGTTGGATGGGACAAGTTTTGAAGTAAGCAGGATGCACGATACAGGTCGTTATAGTGAATGTTTTGTGCCAGAGCCGATACTTTGCGATGATGTTCCATTTCCTGAATGTCTGCACCGATATCCAGATAGTAATGATCAACAAAGCGTTTCATGATTAAGGGCGTTTGTTCTTCTAACAGTTGTAGATCAGATGGACTTAATTGTGAAAATGCTTGTTGGTGAAGAGCTTGAAGCCTTTGATGATAGTTGATCAATTCATCAATACAATCAGTGATTGCTCTGTCACATGCAAGGGCCAGGCTCTCTATTGATTTGATATCAAAAGACATATCGCTGACATCCATTAGATTTGCTGCTGCGATGTTCAAGTCAATAGCACGTATGCCACCATCAAAAACCGTGGTTGCAAATTTTTGAGTGAGATTTTCAGCCATCAACGGAAATTTTTTAGGATCTCTGTGAGCAAAACGAAAAAAGCGTGTACGAAAGCCATCATCCCACCATTCATCATCAGATAACCGTTGCATGAGATCATTGTACGCATCATTCAACTGATACTGATGAATCAAATCATCGATGCATTGAATATCTGAATTGGATTGCTGGTCATATTCGGGAAACAAATCGGCATTATCTGGCGGTGCTGAATCTCTCATATGAGGTCGTCGGCCTAAAATCGCTGTAATTGTCAGGGATTGAACTTCTTTATGAATCGTTAAAGCCAGGGTTTCGCCTGGAAGTTGATCCTCAATTTGTTTTGACAATACATCCGGGTGATAGAGGGTTTGGGGGATATCCTCTGTTTGTTTTTTTCCTGCATAGAATTGTTTTTTTCTTAGAATGTGAAGAATGAGGGGATCATGAATTTTTTTTTCATCACGAATGTAGTTTTTAAACGTTTCAACGAGTTTTGATTTTTTTATCGAATCAAAATTGATGCTGTCATATAAAAAAATAACATCTTCCGGTTGAATGCCTGCTTGCTCAGCGGCAGATTGATAGAGGACAACCGGAATCAACAGACCTTTTTTACCTTTATATTTTTCACCGTATGATACAAGGTCAGCGACTGGATTTAAATAAACACCTAAAAAGGCTTTTTCTGATTCCAATGTGCGTTGATCTGTTTTTTTTAAATAGCCATTTGATACTTGCGATTCAATCGTTGAATCTGCAAATATACTAAGTTTTGTGAGGATTACCATCATAAAAATCAGGACGATTATCCACGGACGATAAGTTTTCATGTGTATTAAGTTCTGTATCCATTGGTTAATTATTTAGAAAAGTATTCACTTCTGAGCGTTTAAACTTTTTTCTCGCTCAGATAACGCTTTATCCCATAACCGCTTCAATCCTTTTCGGTCCATTTTTTTAAGCGTGGGCCAAAGAATATATTTTTTATTAAAAGAGGAGGGATCATTCAAATGCAAAGCATTGACCTCGTCTTTGGCGAGGCTGTCTTTGACTGTTGTTGTAACCGGTTCACACCCTATTCCACGAACAACAAACTGTTGGTACTCATCACTGAGAACATAATCAAGCCAGGCCTCTGCGATGCGTTTCAATCGTGGTCTTTTTTCTAATAAAGCACTGATCATAAAATTATCGACCCATGCTGTTGTGCCTTCTCTGGGGCGAGCAAAATCCCATTGTTCACCCATTTTTTTTAATTCTAACAAAGATGGTCCCCAGGCTGTAGCCAAAGATAACCCTTTTAAATCAGAAGCCTTGTCTATGCCTATCCATAAAGAATGAGCATTAATGGGCATCCTTCATATTACCTAAAAAGTAGTTAACACTTTAAAATATTACAATTAATTTATGCGCATCAATTCTTTTGATGCGCTTTTTTTTTGCCCATTTTTAGA
>PEAL01000261.1 GCA_002753725.1 Deltaproteobacteria bacterium | reverse complement strand
ACAACGCATTGAAAATCTAAGGAACTCCCAAAGCTAAAGCTTTAGGACTCCACTATTCATCGAATTAAGGATCGTGTCTCCGAAATTAAAATGGGGAACTTATTTTTCGAGCATTCCTTATATATTTTTTCTGAATTCTGTAACGAAATCATGACTTGGCATGAACCAGGCAGATCACAGATCCCAAAATAACGTCCTTGTAACCCTTCCCCTGCATTGTTTGTAATGATGAAGTATCCCACCCCGTCCACTGCTGTTAATATCGATATTCTTTTCATTAAATCCGCCTGCATCAGATGATAACGTTGATCATAATCATTTTTAGGCATTGTACATAAGCTACAGCTCAATACATATTCACCTGAAGACAGCTTTAAGTGAATACACTGGCATGTCCTGATATAAGTATTTTTTTGGACTTTAGCGGGAACCAGAATATTGTTGTACTGTGAGGATGCTTTTCCGTGTACTGTTACATTATATTTGTTTGTTAATGACAGCACAGTAATTGGCACATCAATATCCTGATAAAGATAAAATTCATAAAAAAAATGGGCAAAATCACCTTGATTAAAACTGGTGCATGGCATTCCCTGTTCATTACAGATGGCAATTTTTGTAAGCCTGGCAGGAACAGTAGTCTCATTAGAAAATGGTATTGATGTAAACACTTCATCAGGCGGCCAATATGGTTTTTTATCTGATACTGATTTTTCAGCAGAATCAGTACATTCATTACCAGATTGCAGGTCTCTATTCTTCACTTTTTGAAGTGGAATAACATTTTTTGTGCCTTTATGTCTTATTTGATAATACATATAGGCCGCTTCTTTTGCATTCCCCTTAAAAAAAATATGTCCTTTGTCTAACACAATAGCCTGATTACAAATTGCCTGTACATCTGCCATATTGTGAGTTACCAGAATTATGGTTGTCTGGTCAGAAACCAGCTTTTCAATTCGCTTATAACATTTCTGATGAAAAAAAATATCGCCCACAGCCAGAACCTCGTCAAGAATCAGCACATCGCATTTTAAAAAAGCAAACAAGGAAAAGGCAAGGCGAACAGCCATTCCTGATGAGTATAATTTTACAGGACGCTCAAAAAAATCTCCAAGTTCGGAGAATTCTATAATTTTGCCAATCTGCTCCTTTGTGTAATTTTTAGGAAAGCCCCATAATTCCGCCGTTCGATAAATATTTTCTTTGCCGCTGAGGTTGGGATTAAAATCCATTCCCAACTCCAGCATCGCAAGTAGTTTGCCTTCGATTTCATAAGTTCCGGTTGTGGGCTGGATAATACCTGAAAGGATTTTTAGCAGGGTACTTTTTCCTGAACCATTTTGTCCTATAATACCAATTATTTCTCCGGGATTTACCTGAAATGAAATATCCTGTAATGCCCAGAAAGGTTTGTGATATATACGTTTTCTGTTAGAAACCCATTCAAATGCCCTGTGCCAGGGATTGTCGTAGAGTTTATAGCATTTGGACAAATGATTTACGCTAAGTATGATATTGTTATTATTCATCTTTCAGTTTATTGCATATATTTAACTTTTTATATGACTTCTGATACTTCGTGTTTCAATTTTTCATGAACAAAAGAACATGTTCCAAATAAAAAAATTAACCACAAAACAATAATAATCCATTCACATGAATCCGGAATTCTATCATTTAAGATAACATCCCGAATTGCTTTGATGAATACATATGGCGGATTCATATACAACCAGATTCTATAGCATTCCGGTACAATTTTTTCAGGATAGATAACTGGCAATGTCCATAACCATAAAGGAAGAAACGCCTCTATAATATGCCGGATGTCATGAAAAAATGCCTGCAAACCTGCCAGAATTAGAGCAATTGAAAATGCAAGAATTTGAATTAACAAAAGAAAAAATGGCAAAAAAACAATTGTCCAATAGACGCTGCATCCTGATAAAAAAGCGATCAATAAAAATAACAGAAAGTGCAATGTCAGGATCGCTGTTTCACTTGCGGTGGTTCTGGCAACAAAAATTTCTGAAGGAATTGCCAGGTGTTTTAAATACCTGGCATTTTCTATGAATGCGTTACTTCCGCGCAGAATTGTGTTTGAAAAAGTCTGCCATACGATCACTCCTGATATGAGATAAAAGGTATAGTTTCCGCCTGAACGATCATAAAAAATAAAAAAAAATACCATCGTATACATCATGATCATGATAATAGGATTCACAAAATGCCATAAAAAACCGATACCAGTACCCGAATAACGATAACGTATATCATTCCATGAATTATTCAGGATATAACTGCGATAGTGGTATAAATTTGTTAAAATTCGCAATTTTTAACCATTATTGTATGTGTTTCAGGATACGCAAGCAAAAGCAGCCATTTATATTGACATCATGCTTACCAATTGATATTCAAGGATATTATACCTTACATTTCGCATGTATTTTCTTAATTTTTGAAATTACTATATAGTTGAATTCAACCTCCTATTAATAAAATCAATAGGTTAGAAATTACTTGCGAAATGTAAGTTAATATATTCCATTAATCCAATAATTGCAATAGCCAAAGAGATGAAAGTATTACATATATCAAAATATTATCCACCCTTTGCCGGCGGCATAGAGCATTTCGCAGCAGACTTGCATGAATCGCTATGCAGACAAGGAATTCAGTCTTATGTTGTCGCCCATCAACATCAATCAACCAGACAGTTGTACACTAAAAGCCCGAGTAATGTTTACTTTGTTCCAGTTATCGGAACAATTTTATATACACCAGTCAGTCCAATGTTTCCAAAAATTTTATTACAGACGGTACAACAATTGAAGCCAGATGTCATTCACATTCACATGCCAAACCTGTCTGCTTTTTGGATGCTGCTGTTCAAGAGTATACGAGAAATTCCATGGGTCATTCATTGGCATTCTGATGTTGTGGCATCAAAAATTGATAAAAGAATGTCCTTTGCGTACCCGCTCTACCAGCCATTTGAATATCAACTATTAAAACATGCCCGGACAATTATTGCAACAACGCATCAATATTTAATGACCAGTCCGACACTTTTTCCTTTTCGTCATAAGTGTCAGGTTATTCCGCTGGGTGTATCACGATTTCGATTTAAACAATCAAAAATACAGTCCGAACAATTATGGGATAAACATAAATATAAAGTTCTTTCTATAGGCAGACTGACTTATTATAAAGGTTATGATGTTTTAATTAAAGCGGCAGCCTGTCTTCCTGATTGTCAATTTATAATCGTTGGAGAGGGAGAAATGAGAGCCAGTCTGGAACAACTAATTTCTCAAACAGATGTTACACATAATATAAAACCAGTTGGATTTGTGAAGACATCACAAATAGCGTATTTGTTATCAACCTGCGATTGTCTTTGCTTACCTTCACTGGAGCGAACAGAAGCCTTTGGATTGGTTTTATTAGAAGCAATGCTTTTTTCTAAACCAGTTGTTGCCAGTTGTCTTCCAGGGCCATCCTGGATTGTTGAACATAAGAAGACAGGTTTACTTATTGAACCAGGCAATGTCAATGAACTGGTTCATGCACTAAAATTGATATTAAGATCTCCTGATGAAAAAAAAATTATGGGACAGGCAGCATATCATCGTTTTTTTTCCTTATTTGAGATAGACCAGGTATCAAAGCAAATAAGAATGGTTTATAAAAATTTGACCCAATGAAAAAGTAATGAAAACATTAATTTTAATTCCCACTAGAAATGAATCAAAAACCATTGGAAATGTTGTCAAAGAACTGAAAAATACAGTGGAATGCGATATCCTTGTTGTAGACGATGCCAGTTATGATCATACAATAATAAATGCAAAGGAAGCGGGGGCAGTTGTATTGCCCTTAAGCATTCAAACCGGTGCCTGGGGAGCAATCCGCGCAGGCTTTAGATATTCATTGTCGAGACCTTATGAATATGTTATTACGATGGATGCTGATGGTCAGCATGTTGCCGAATCAATTCCTGATCTATTGAGAGAAATCAAGTCATCAGGTGCAGATGTTGTTGTTGGTTCTGCTATACAAAGAGGGTCTTCATATAAAAAAATGGCCTGGTATATTCTTCGAAAATTAGCCCGCCTGAAAATTATGGATGTAACATCAGGGTTGCGTGTTTACAATCGTACAGCAGTAGAATCCTTATTGATAGATGAAACCGCTCTGTTGACATATCAGGACATTGGCGTTTTGCTGGCATTGAAAAACAATGGATTTAAACTGTCAGAAATCTCGGTTCATATGGCTGACAGGATAAATGGGCATTCACAAATTTTTCATTCATGGATTGCCATATTGCGATATTTTGTTTTTACATTTACTTTATGCATGACGCATATAGGAAGGAATGCCAAATGATTTCATATCGATTTACATCTTTAGTTTCTGGTTTATTTGTGGGGAGTATCATCATATATCTTGTCCGACGTGGACATTTACACATTATGCATTCCACATGGTGGTTTATCGTCGGGCTGATATGTATTGGTTTAGGATCGTTTCCATGTCTGATCAACTGGATTGCCCCCATTTTGGGCATTCATTACCCACCCAACATTATTCTTCTTTCATGTATCTGCTTTTTTTTAATCAAACTGCTCAATATGGATATTCACCGCTCAGCACAGGAAATTCAAATTCAGCTATTGACAGAACGTATTGCCTTGTTAGAAATTCAATTAACAGATATTAATGAGTCTCATGAAAAATACGATTCGTAGAATCTTAACGACAGTTTTACGATGTTCACAGATGCAGTTATTGATTCTCGGAGTATCTATCCTGTGTATATATGGGCATACGATGAATGTGCCCTTTTATATGGATGATTATCCATCAATTGTTGACAATCTGAACATACACCAGCTATCCCTGAAAAATATCTGGAATTATTCTCCTTTTCGCTTTGTTACTTATGTATCTTTTGCGCTGAACTATTCTTTTCATCAAAAGAGTGTTTTTGGATATCATATTATCAATATTCTGATCCATTTTTTTGTTGGCTGGGGGATATATTATCTTGTCAAGGTATTCATTGGTATACCAAAAATCAATTTGAATACATCGAATGAAATGAGACCCTGGCTGCCAATTTTATCTGCCTTGATTTTTGTCGTTCATCCGCTCAACACTCAGGCAATAACCTATATTGTACAGCGTCTTGCCTCACTGGCTGCATTATTTTATATTTTATCAATGGCGTTTTATATCAACGCCCGTATAAGTAAAGCCAGTACCCCCAAAAAATACATCCTTTTTACATGCGCTTTACTTTTTGCAATAATGGCTTTGTTTACAAAAGAAAATACTGTGACATTGATAATTATTATTCCATGTATTGAGATTGTGTTTTTTCAAAAAATGAACACTTCTCGATTATGTATTTTTGGAAGCAAACTCATTGCAATTTTTTCTTTTTGGATTCTTCATGCATGGATTAGAAACATAAATCCATTTTCATTCAGCCATATCGAAACGTTTACAAGATTGGGTACCGATGTCCCCAGAACAACATATCTATTTACACAGTTAAAAGTCCTATGGATTTATATTCGATTGTTTTTTATTCCAACCGGACTTCGTCTGGATTACGACATTCCCCCTGCAACGTTTGATTGGACTGTTTTTCTGGCATTGATATGCCATCTTCTTGTATTTTGGTGCGCCTTTATTATACGAAAACAAAAGCCTGTCGTACTATTTTCAATACTTTTTTATTATATCACCCATTTAATTGAATCCAGTATCATTCCAATAAAAGATTTTTGTTTTGAACACAGAGCATATTTGCCAAATGTTGGGTTATCAATACTTTGTGCGTATTTTTCGATAAATATCATTGAAAAATGTAATAAATATTCTCTTCGATATGCATTAATCGGCGTTTTGATCGTTATATTGATGGTATTTGGAATATTGACATGGGAGCGGAATAATTTATGGAACAATCCCATTGCTTTCTGGCGCAATTGTTCTGTCTATTCGCCACAAAAAGTACGTGTCTGGACAGAATTAGGAAAAAACTTGATAGTTGCAGAAAAGAATAATGAAGCCATTGAGGCGTTGAATAATGCGCTTAAATACTCTGTTAATTCAACAGGTCAACTGAAAATAAATGTGCAGCTAATTTGCAATTTAATTGTTCTTCTCCATAAAAAAGGTGATTCTGAAAAGGCCATTCAACTGGCAAATCAGGCGCTGCAATATCCCATCAATAACTTATATCGTTTTTACATTTTGAACAATCTGGGGAATATTTATATAGAAAACAAATTTTTTGCGCTTGCTGAAAATTATTATCGCAAGGCAATAGGAAGCTATTCGAATAATGAGATGGCTTTCAGGGGGCTTTATTATTCGCTGATACTGCAAGATAAAAGTGTTGAAGCCGGACAAATACTTTCTAATCATCCAGATTTGCTCAAAAAATTAAGGAAGAAATAGTTTTACTGACGATCCGATTTTCATGATTATCCAAAAGTATCAAAGATACGTTTAAATATGATCCATTTTAATGGAATTGATCCTGTATGCAAGCGGACAGTCTCAATAGCTTCTTTGTAATGGTCATGTTTTCGTAAATATGTTTTTGATTGCTCATGAAAACGTGTGCAAGCAACAAATTTTTGAAGATAGGTCATTTCTCCAAATGTCTGATACAGACGCCACCACAAGTCGTAATCCATTGCCATGTGGAGATGTTCATTTAATCCGCCAACATATTCCCATGCTGATCTTCTGATCAATACAGCCGGTTGAGCAATAAAACAAAAGTTTGTCAAAAGTTTTGGCCAAAAAGGGGTGGTTAAATAGGGGATGATTTTTTTCCCAGATTTATTGATCGACCAGCATTTACCATAAACAGCAGGTGTATGCTTTTTCTTAAGAATTTCGTTTACTAAATATTTCAGGCCATATGGGAGAAAGCAATCATCAGAATTCAGCCAGCAGACAAATGGTGCCTGCCCCCGGAGAACACCTTCATTAATCGCCTGTGATTGACCGCCATCAGGCGCACTTTTCCAATATTTCAGGTGAGATTCCCAGTGTTTAATAATACGCACAGAATGATCTGTTGACCCCCCATCCATTACGATTACTTCTACAGGAAGCCTCTGACAAAAAATCGATTTTAATGCGGTATGCAGAAACCTTTCCTGATTTAAGGATGGTACAACTATTGTTATTATAGGAGACATTGTACTCATAATAAGTCCTGACAGAATAACGACTAATCAAACAGGCGGCAAAAAGCACTAACATAGCAATGGGCGCATTCCCAAAAAGTCGGACTTTTGATTTGAACAAATACCAATAACAAACCTATGTCCGAGAACGTGTAGGGGCAGGCCCGGCTAAAGCCCATAGCCGTCAGGCTAAGCACGACCACCTGAAATTGTACGTCCGCCTGGGGTTGAAACCCCAGGCTATTTTCTGTCGTCCCTTTCGGGACTTGATTAGTTTTTTTTTAAGCGCG
>PEAL01000260.1 GCA_002753725.1 Deltaproteobacteria bacterium | reverse complement strand
AGATTTGTCAATTCTTTTCTAAACATCTCCTTTTCTGGAGATTCGGTTGTCACATCCTCCAAGTCATTAGTGGATTCAATTTCAGATGTTGTTCCCAGAAAGAATAACACTTTTTTTTTTCGAAAGTAATCCCGAACGCGATTCAGTGCAATTTGATAGAGCCAGGGTTTAAAGCATGTTATATCTTTTAACGTTCGGATTCGCTTGATCACTTGAACAAATATATCTTGAGTGACATCTTCTGCATCAGCCTGATGATGAATACGATAATACACCAACCGAAAAATATCATTCTGGTAATGATCAATTAATTGATTTAACGCTAATCGGTTGCCAGTCTGAGCCTGTTCAACCCATCCGGGAATCTGATTCATAGTGTCTTCCTAATTTATAACACATGATTTGTCTTTTTGTAGTATAAGACGGGGAGAGTATCTTTTAAGTTTACAAAAAAGAATAATTTTTTTTTTCATGCCGTTTAAGCAGCGTATGAAAGAATTCGCAATGATACCTTTTATGACTCCCAAAGACAGATTGCAGATATCACTCTCTATATACGAAAAATTATGAGATGATTCTTTTATCCTGAGAACAGGAAATCGTTTGACAGTAATCGTTGCGAACTGTATATTTATGGATGTTTTGGGCGAACAGAAAAATACCAGATGTTTCGATCTGATCGGGTATCGTTGCAAACAGGCGCATTTCCAAAAAGTCGGACATTCTACTACAAACAGCTTGAGATTAAACAATATGATGACCAATTTACTGTTGTTCTCTGGAAATAAAGTTCTGTTCCAATTTACTTGACAATATTAAGATATTCCAATATCGTAATAATCAAATATTTTGTATTTCAAGACAACCTTAAAAAATGATCATCCATAAATTAAGGATCAACAAGAATCAATTGATTCAAGAGATTCCAAAAGAAAAGGAGCCAAGCATAATGCGTTCAGATGTATCAAGAACCAAGGATTCCATGCGTCTGGTTATTATTGGCGGTGTTGCGGCAGGAGCATCTGCGGCTGCCCGAGCCCGTCGATTATCAGAAAAAGCATCCATTACGATTCTGGAACGTGGCGAAGACATTTCTTTTGCCAATTGCGGTTTGCCATATCATATTGGCGGGGAAATTGTCGAACGGTCGGCACTGGCCATTCATACACCGGAAAGTTTAGGGGAGTTACTCAATGTTGATATTTTTGTTCGAACAGAAGCCATGGCAATTGACAGGGACAAAAAGGAAGTCATTGTTTATGACCATAAAACACAGGAAGAACGTAGACTTCCTTATGACAAGCTTCTGTTAGCACCTGGAGCAAAACCGATTCGTCCACCATTAAAGGGAATTGATGACAGTCGAATTCAAATTCTTAGAAACCTTCAAGATATGGACACCATCAAAAGTAAACTTGATACGGTTCAAAATGTTCTGGTGATAGGTGCTGGATTTATTGGTCTGGAAATGGTCGAAATGCTGGTTCATTCAGGTAAAACTGTTCATCTGGTGGAATTACAAGATCAAATTTTGCCCATATTGGACAAAGAGATGGTCAAACACATTCAGGTGGAATTAATTGACAATGGTGTGGACTTGATTTTGGGGGATGGCATTTCATCCTTTGAATCCAAAGAAGATGAGTTGGTAGCGCAGTTAAATTCTGGAAAAACCATTGCGGCTGACCTTGTTATTTTATCCATTGGCGTTCAATGCGAATCTCAATTGGCCGAAGCGGCTAACCTTGATTTGGGTATTCGGAAATCAATCAAGGTCAATGAATATCTTCAAACATCAGATCCAGATATTTATGCGGCAGGTGATGTTGCAGAAACGGCTGATCCCATATTAGACAAACGTGTTGTTGTGCCGTTAGGGGGCCCTGCCAATCGCCAGGGCCGGGTAGCTGCAGATCATATATTTATGGGAGATAAAGCCAAACCGTATCCAGGAACTATTGGAACATCTATTGTCCGGGTATTCAGCTTGTCTGCGGGTATTACCGGGTATTCAGAAAAACGGCTTGCAGCAGAAAACATTGATTTCAAGAGTGTCATTGTTACTGCCAACCAACATGCAGGGTATTATCCGGGGGCAGTACAGGTTACGCTGAAAATCATATGGTCGCCAGATGATGGTCGACTATTGGGTGGTCAAGCCTATGGATTTGACGGTGTGGATAAACGACTGGATGTCCTCAGCACCGCAATCAAAGGACGCCTGGGAATCGACGAATTATGTCATCTGGAACTGGCGTATGCGCCACCTTTTGGCAGCGCGCGGGATGTAATCAATATTGCAGGCTTTGCGGCTCAAAATATCAATGATGGATTACTCATACCGGTCTATGACCTGCCTGAAGATTCAAACACCCAATTAATCGATGTTCGTCCCAAAGAAAATTCGGGCTTGCATCCTGTGGATGGAGCGACAAATATTCCCATGACTCAATTGCGTCAACGGTTGGGAGAAATAGATCCTCAAAAACCCGTTGTCACGGTGTGCGCTTTGGGAAAAATGAGTTATTTTGCTGCTCGGGTTTTACAGCAAAATGGTTATAATGTTTCAAGCATGATTGGTGGGATGAATGTCAAAAATCCAACCCCTATGGTAAAAACGAAAGAATGCATAAACATTGATGGAGATACAAAAATGGGAGATTGCAGCGAACCAATGACTTTGGATGCCTGCGGGCTTGCATGTCCGGGCCCGATAATGAAATTAAAAGAAGCCATGAATACGCTTACACCCGGTCAAGAATTGATTGTCAAAGCATCTGACCCGGGGTTTAGCAGTGATTTTAATGCGTTTTGCAGGGCCAATGGATTGGAAGTTATTTCGATTCAAAAAGAAAAAGGGCTCATTATTGGTCACGCAAAAAAAACACTTGTGCAGACGCAATCAACTGTGCCGGTTCAGGGACAATCTGGTGCAACACTGGTTGTCTTTTCATGTGAACTGGATAAGGTTCTTGCCGCCTTTGTCATTGCCAATGGTGCAGCAGCGATGAATGGTGATGTGACCATGTTTTTTACATTTTGGGGCCTGAATGCACTTCGAAAAGACATGAACACCAAACCGCTCAACAAGGATTTTATGGATAAAATGTTTGGTCGTATGATGCCCAAAGGTATTGAGGCCTTACCTCTGTCCAGAATGCACATGGGGGGTATGGGAACACGGATGATGAAATGGCGAATGAACAGCAAAAATTTGCCTTCACTGGATGGTTTGATGACTGATGCCAAAAAAGCCGGCGTTCGAATGGTGGCCTGCTCCATGTCAATGGAAGCGATGGGAATCACCCAGGATGAATTGATTGATGGCGTTGAAATTGGCGGTGTGGCGGATTTTCTGGATGCCTGTAATAAGACGCAAACGAATTTGTTTATTTAAGCGATTCTTTATGACAAGCCGTAAAGATGCACGGGCCATGTCTTTACGGTTTAGGAATACTCAAAAAATAAGTTCCCCATTTTAATTTCGGAGATACGATCCTTAATTCGATGAATAGTGGCGTTCTAAAGCTCTATCTTTGGGACTCTAAAGAGATACAACGAATTGAAAAGATAAGCGAGTCCCAAAGCTAAAGCTTTAGGACGCCAATCTAAAATAGGGAACTTATTTTGCTTTAAGTTCTATCCAGTTTCATAAACACATAATTAATTGAAGTTTTTTTGTCTCAGCCATAGCTTAATCAGTCTGTCTGAAACATAATAAACAGGAATAAAGCTCAATCCCAGTAAAAAAGCCTTGAATTTTCTTAAAAAGATTTGTAATATGACAAGATTCTATAAAGAAAAAAGCCTTCTAATCGAGATTCCTATGTATTGATTTCAATAAATCATACCCGGGTATCGTCTGCATTCACGTTCCTTGAGGAGGATAATTATGATAAAAAAAATAAAATTGGTGATAGGGCTAACCATTATTCTTGTTCTCGCGATAACCGTATTTCAAAACAGAGCATTTATTATTGATCAGACCAATGGGCTGGAGATCGATCTCTTTTTTACACAATATACCGTGCCGGAACAACCCATATATGTCTATTGTTTGGGATGTTTTGTTTTTGGTTTTTTATTTGGATCTTATTTTACTCTGGTCAAACATTTTCGTGCCCGGCGGATTATTAAAGATCGGGACAGCCAGATTGAAACGCTCAGAAAAAGTCTGGAATCCGAACGAAATGAACCAACAATAGACGTCGCTGAAGAGACATCATCTACATCAGCCAGTATGGCATGACATTCATCTGATGAACATCTATTTTGATTGCTAACACATCTATGGTTTCCCCAAAAAATACCCCAATGCTTGATCAATATCTATCGATCAAAGCAGCTTATCCTGACGCCATTCTGTTTTTTCGAATGGGAGATTTTTTTGAAATGTTTTTTGATGATGCAAAAACAGCATCACGTATTCTAGAAATTGCATTAACATCGAGAAACAAAAAAGAATCCCGCCCCATTCCCATGTGTGGTATACCCTTTCGGTCGGTGAATAATTATGTTTCAAAATTGATTGAAAAAGGATACAAAGTCGCAATCTGTGATCAAGTGGAAGATGCTGCTCAAGCTAAAGGTCTGGTTAAGCGAGAAGTGGTTCAAGTGATTACACCGGGAATGATTCTGGATCATCAATTTTTGGATGCTGGTCATAATAATTTTATTTTATCAATGGTTTATTATCAAAAAATATACGGATTATCTGCACTTGATATTTCAACAGGTACGTTTCGTATCACAGAAACGTCGCACCTGTCGTCTCTATTGGAAGAAATCCAGCGCATTGATCCCAGCGAAATTCTCTTGCCTGATGAGACAGAAACTTTTGCCTGTTATGATACAGTACACAACTTGATTTCTGATAAATTGATCACCCATCCCCCCCTGAATAAATTTTCCCCGAGCGCTGCTCGTGAAATTTTGATCGACCAGTTTCAGACACGATCCCTTGAAGGATTTGGGTGTTCCCATTATCAGGCAGGTATTGGTGCCGCAGGGGCACTTTTAAGCTATGTCAAAGAAACACAAAAACGAGCAATACCGCATATTGTCAAGCTCGAACCCTATGAACTGGATCATTATCTATGCATTGATGACACCAGCGCCAGAAATTTGGAATTAATCAAAAATAGTCGAACAGGTGCTAAAAAAGGCAGTTTGCTTGGTATTTTGGATCAAACGCAAACCGCAATGGGAAGCCGATTATTAGCAAAATGGATCCAATATCCACTGCTGGATGCCACTGTCATTAATCAACGCTTAGATGCTGTTGAATCAGCGGTGTCACAGCCAGATATTCGAAAACAAATACGAACTATTTTAAACAATGTCTATGACTTGGAACGATTGTCCGGAAAAATTGCTTTGAATCAATGTGCTGCTCAGGATTTGACAGCCTTGAAACGATCCATTTTTCATTTACCTCAAGTTTGGACATTAATCGATGAGTTAACAACATCAATGTTTGCCAATCGTCCGGATCTGGAGACATTACTTGACATGGCCCGTTTGATTGATCGCGCAATTCGTGAAGATGCTCCACCGACCATTCGTGAAGGCGGAATCATTAACCCGGGTTACAACAAAGAATTGGATGAATTAATTTAGATCAGCCGCTATTGCAAAAAATATCTGGCACAACTGGAGGCAAAAGAACGTGCGTCTACAGGCATTCAAACGCTGAAAGTCAAATTCAATAAGGTTTTTGGATATTTTATTGAAGTGTCCAGAGCTCAGGCCACCGGCGTGCCTGATTATTTCGTTCGAAAACAGACATTGGTCAATGCTGAGCGATTTATTACCGAAGAACTGAAAAATTTCGAAACCAAAGTTCTTGGGGCTGAAGAACAACGCTCCACCATGGAATATGAAATATTTTGTGACATTCGCAATGCAATTGTTCAAAATAATAAAGCCATACGTGAGGCTGCGGATTTCACAGCCATCATCGATTGCTTGATGAGTTTTGCCGACATTGCTGCCAGCAATGCTTATATTCGTCCAAAGATTTGGGACCAAACAGACCTGATCATAAAAGATGGGCGACATCCGGTTATCGAAAAAATGATCACAGCAGAACGCTTTGTTCCCAATTCCATCACAATGAACGATACAGACAAGCAAATATATATGATTACAGGTCCCAATATGTCTGGAAAATCAACTGTACTGCGTCAAACAGCACTCCTTGTTATCATGGCACAAATCGGAGCGTTTATCCCTGCGGAATCCGCCTGTCTCCCCGTATTCGACCGCATATTTACCCGTGTTGGCGCATCAGACAATTTGTCTCAAGGGCAAAGTACATTTATGGTGGAAATGGAAGAAACAGCCAATATCTTAAATAACGCAACCTCACGTAGCTTAATTGTTATGGATGAAATCGGTCGGGGAACATCGACATATGATGGTGTCAGTATTGCATGGGCTGTGGCGGAATATCTGCATGACTGGAAAGGCACAGGGGTTAAAACATTGTTTGCAACCCATTATCATGAATTGGTCGACCTTGAAAAATTTAAACAGCGAATCAAGAATTTTAATATTGCTGTAAAGCAGGATGGCGATCAGATTATTTTTTTAAGACAGTTGAAAGATGGCGGTGTTAACCAAAGCTATGGCATTCAGGTGGCCCGTCTGGCTGGAATTCCAGATGCAGTGATTGGTCGTGCGAAAGAGATATTAGCACAAATTGAATTACAACATAAGGATGCAAAACTGACAGAAACACATGCAACAGAAATGACCACACCTGTACCTGATCTCCAAAATACTGTGCCGCCTAGAAAAGAAATAAAAGCAAAAGTTCGCGCACAATTAAGTTTGTTCAATACGCAGGAAAAAGATATTGTGCGTCAGTTGATGTCTGTCGATGTTTCCAATACAACACCATTGGAAGCATTACAGTTTTTAGCAAAACTTCAAAAAAAAGCAGCGCGATAAAAATTCAAGCTTTGTAAATTTTCTATAACAATATGCTCAATGTAGAAAGCTTTCGACGCTTGATATAAAAAGATAAAAAAATGAAAATAATTTTCAATAAAATAAATACATTAATAGTCCTTACGATTTTTTATCCATTGATTGTTGTCTTATCTTCATCAGGCCAGGTTGAATCTCCTGCCCAGGAAAAATATTACCAAACAGCGGCCTGCTATAAGGATTTGCGAAAAAATCCAATGAAACAACAATACCGCGACGAATGGTTAAAATGTATTCAAACGTCTGAAGAAATCTACACCTTAGATCCTAATGGTTCATGGGCAACCGCAGGACTTTATCTGACGGGTCATTTATACGATCGCTTATATCGTCACACAAAGAAAAAGGATGATTATCAAAAGGCGGAGCAGTATTTTCAAAAATTGTTGAGACGTTTTCCAGGCAGTAAATATAGTGAACGAACCTTTAAGGCATTGCATGAACTTCACACCAAACATCCGATTTTTGCTGATTTTCACACGGAATGTTTACGGCCTCAAAAAAAAGCGATTGCCGATGTTGCCAAAGAAAAAGAAGCGCGAGGAAAATATTTTAAGGCAG
>PEAL01000259.1 GCA_002753725.1 Deltaproteobacteria bacterium | reverse complement strand
TTGCTTATTTTTCAGGAGGATTGTCGCGAGTGTGTCCCAATAATTGCCTTCGTTTGGACACAAACGGACAGACACTTTTGACAACAATTCTGCAAGATCTTGCTGATCATTTTTTTCGGTAATATAAAGCCAGGCCAGGCCATTCATTGCGGGTGTAGATAGAATCAATGCTTTTTGATACATAAGAATGGCATCATCGATTTTTCCTTCACGCTCAAGCTGTTTTCCCTGATTGATCGTGTACTGAATGACATCTGTTGTGTCCTGAGTCCCTCGCATGGTCAGTTCCATTTGTGTTGGTGCTTTTTCTTCTGCTTTGCGAGAGGCCGGATGTTGATAAAAAAAATTTTTTTCAGGGGGGGCTGGTGCAGAGGGTTGAGTTTGCTTTAAAGTAAACTCTGGATTGCCCTGAACAATCATAACAGAAATCACAATCACGCCAAACAGTGCAAAAAAGAGCCCTGGCCCGGCACTGGTTAAAGAAATTTCAGTTTCTCCAAATTTAGCATTAAATTCAGATGGTTCTGCTTCAGAATGGGGATACAATCCTTTACAAAACAATCGGTATCCAAGTGCAATACTCAAGGCCCCCACAGCCACGATTGAAAGTCTGTAGGCTGCCAGATATCCTATAAAACCCCAGGTAATGTCCATAAAAAAATCCTTCATTTAGAATGTTCGTTCCTTAGGATGGAATAATAGACTTAGGAAGCAAAATTTAACCTGTCAGGTAAAAAATGCGTCTCAATTTTACCTTTTCATGTGAAAGAACCAGGTGGCACTTCTTTAATGGTCAATAAAGAAGTGTCCTTCTGATCCTACATTTTTTCCGATATCATAATTTCAACCCGACGGTTTTTCTGTCGTCCTGATTCAGTATCATTGTCTGCAATGGGTTTTGATTCGCCAAAACCAAATGTTTTCATTCGTTCAATGGGAATATGAAAATTTTTATTCAAGTAATGTTTGACGCTTTCTGCTCTTTGATTGGAAAGGTTGATATTATATGCATCAGAACCAATATTATCCGTGTGACTTTCAATCATGGCAAATGCTTTTTGATAGATGATCATTGAACGGGCGGCTTTTTCTAAATCGGTATGGTAGATCGACCGGACTTCGGTACTTTTGTAATCAAATTCAATTTTCATGCGGTAGGTTTTAAGGGTTTTCATTAGAACAGGACAGCCATTCGCATCGACCAGTTTCCCAAAAGGAGTTTGCGGGCACAGGTCAAAAGAATCAGAGACACCATCCCGATCCCTATCCCGAGGACATCCGTTTACATCAACTGGCACCTTAAAAGGTGTGTCAGCACATTGATCTTTAGCATCCATAACGCCATCTCTGTCTTGATCAGGAGGGCAACCAAAAATATTTACCGTAATATTACTCGGTGTTTCCGGGCATCGATCGATACCATCAAAAACACCATCCTTATCAGTATCTTTTGGACATCCAGATTCATCAACTTCAATAGCCGGGTTGGTTTTGGGGCAGATATCCTGGGCATCAAGGATGCCATCATTGTCCGTGTCAATGGCTGCTGTTTCCGATTTTTGCTGGTTTGATTTTTGCGTGGTGTATCCCTGATTGGATGATTTTTTTTCAAGATGCGATGACAAATATTCGGTTTGAACCTTTGGTTCGGAAATTTTCTGGGCAAAATCAAAGGAGTATGAAATTCCTATTACTGCAGAGATGTCATTATCCATATGCTCTGGTGATAGCATATGACGAATATCCCAGCGAATGGCAATTTCATCGGAAATAAAATACTTTAAACCTGCGCCATAATTGAGCTGATATTGATAATGGCGATCTTGATGATCCCGAAACATGTCAGCATAATCGGTATCCATATAAAACAATCCAACACCAGCAGCGACATAGGGACTCCAATTTTTATATTTAAAAAGGCGATACTGTCCACCAATATGGACAATGTTTGCATCGATACCATCATGGGTGACACAGCTTTGAGAATCAAAATCATAATAATTGATATCAAAATCTCCTCTTAAATACATGAATTCAGCACTGATCTTTTCAGACAGAAAAAAATCAACCCCTAATCCCGCAATCATGGATTTGCTAATATTTCTGTTTCCCTCAAATCCATAGGCGCCAAGAAGCGGTGTAAGTGTTAAGGGTTGAGAGAGTACTGTGTTTTGGTAAAGCAGTGCTGCCAACAAAATCAATGATACAATAAGGGTGCATTTTTTTAATTTCATTGTTTATTCTCCTTGGTTATAAAACAAAATCAAGACCGCTTGAGCGCGTTCATCACAGTTATGGGGATATCTCCCAATGGAATCATTGCCTCAGCAGCACCCAATTGCCATCCAACTTTAGGCATTCCCCATACAACACTGGTTTTTTCATCTTGAACAAATGTCCGGCCACCGGCATTACGGATTTTAAGCAGGCCATCAGCACCATCTTTGCCCATACCTGTCATAAGAACAGCAACAGCATTTTTTCCAACAGCCGTAGCAATGGACTCAAAAAGAACATCAACTGATGGCCGATGGATTGAGACCGGCTCGCCTTCAACAAGTTTGACCCGATATTGACCGCCATAACGATGAACTTTCATGTGCAACATACCGCCGGGTGCAACTAATACCTGCCCAGAAATAACGCGGTCACCATTTTGGGCCTCTTTGACGTTCATCATCGATAATCGATTCAATCGTTCTGCCAGGGATGCTGTAAAATCTGCGGGCATGTGTTGTACGATAACAATTCCAGGTGTTGCCGGTGGAAAAATTGGGATAATCCTTGCCAATGCCTCTGTGCCACCAGTGGAAGAACCAATGGCGATTACACGATCGGTCGATTCATCCAGAGCATTCTGGATAGAAGCATTAACCTGTAAAGGATCAATGGATTTTCTTTTTATTTTTGAAACATTGATGGCTGCTGCCATTTTTACTTTTTGAATCAAATCGTTCATCATGGCAGGAAGACCATCCACCAGTCCTGCTTTTGGTTTTGGAACAATATCAACAGCTCCTGCCTCCAAAGCATCCATTGTTAATCGTTTGTTATTTTCAGTGAGAGAACTGACCATAATTGTCGGCGTTGGTATGACCTCCATATATTTTTTTAAAAAAGTGATACCATCCATCCGAGGCATTTCAACATCCAATGTCACCACATCCGGCTTTTCAAGAACAAGAATATCTCTGGCTTGATAGGGATCGGCAGCAGCTCCAATAACACTGATGTCCGGATCTTCTGAAAGCCCTTTTGTGAGCAGATCTCTGACAAGTGCAGAATCGTCAACAATAAGGACGCTTATCTTTTGTTTGGGTTTCATCGTTTTTGTGGTATCAATTATCAATGAATATTAGAATATTATTTAATTGGTTATACCGATTATTTCCGATAGATGCCCGGAGAAACATACTTCCAGGGAACATCTAAATTGCGTAAGGTTTCTGTCTGACTGATAAATAACCAGGCATCTGATGTTGATACCCTTGCAAACTCTTTACAAATGGACTCCTGGGTTGCCATATCAAAATAAATAAACACATTTCGACAAAAGATAATGTGAAATTTTTGCTTAAAAGGGTACCGCCCCATGTTTAAATTGAGTCGTCTGAATAAACATACTTTTTTTAATTCATTTTTTATGCGAAAGGTATCGTTGCTGACAGGATCAATATAATTTAGGCGAAAATTTGGGGGAATCTGATGTAAATTTTCTTTCAAATAGTGTGCATACTCAGCCTTTTGAAGAACTTTTTGAGAGATATCTGTACCGAGGATGGCAACCTGTTCAAAAAATTGTTTTTTTCCCATCGCCTCAGCAAGTATCATACACAAGGTGTAAACTTCTTCACCACTGGATGAGGCTGCGCTCCATAATCTCAGTTTATTGGAATTTAATTTGATCGTGGGTAAGATATGTTTTTGAAGATAATCAAAATGAGATTTTTCCCTGAAAAAATAGGTGTGATTGGTTGAAATTAATGTTGCCAGACGTAAAAGAAGACCGGAGTCTTTTTCATTATCGATATGGTCACAAATTTCATTTAAATCTTTAAATTCTTTGCTTTGAATGAGTTTCCACAAGCGTTGGCGCAGCAAAGATTCTTTTCCCTCCTTGATATGAATGCCCAATCGTTTATGAATAAGCAACCGGATACGTTGTAACGCCCGTTGATTTAAAAAAACTTTTTCGATTTGGTCAGACATACATTTTGCCTTTATTAAGATAAAATACGTGAAATATATGAAATAAGAATAGTTGTAATATCATTTAACAGAATGAACAACAAGAAAGTTCTTGAAAAAAATAAGCGATCCATCTAAATGTTTTAAATTTAAATATCTCAAGCGTCTTAAGTTTTCTATATTATCGTTTAGATTCTTTTGAACATGCTGCTTGCCATTTTAAGGAATAATAAAAACAATGCAACCTCCAGACTTCATTAAAAAAATTCCAAAAGTTGACCGGCTTTATCAACAATTGTCTGTTCAAGCAGACGTTCAGCATATTCCCAGGTCTGTTGCCATTCAAACCATTCAATATGTGCTTGAAACCCTTAGACAGAGTATTCTTGATGGTCAAAAAAATGCTGATGATATTTCCGAACCGCTTGTTTTAGAAGAAATCATCACCCAACTGATCAGAAAAATGCAGCCGAATTTACGTTCAGTGATCAATGCATCGGGCATCATTGTTCACACCAATCTTGGCCGGTCTGTGTTACCTGCCGAGGTTATCGATCATATGGTTACAATTGCCGGCCATTATTCAAATCTGGAATATGACCTGGATACCGGTAAACGCGGTCAACGCTACAAACTCGTTGAATCACTTATTTGCTCGTTGACAGGCGCTGAAGCTGCCACTGTGGTCAATAACAATGCCGGCGCGGTTTTATTGGCTTTGCAGACACTCACTGCCGGGAAAGCGGTGATTGTTTCCAGGGGTGAGCTGGTTGAAATTGGTGGTTCCTTTCGTATTCCTGATATTATGGCCCTCAGCGGCGCTCATTTGGTTGAGGTGGGAACAACAAACCGCACACATCTCAAAGATTATGAAACAGCTATTACACCAGAAACTGGTTTGTTGTTGAAAGTTCATCAAAGTAATTATGCCATTACTGGCTTTACAGCATCTGTTTCATTAAAAGAAATGGTCTCTTTAGGTCGATCAATGCAAATACCTGTGATGAATGACATGGGAAGCGGGAACCTTGTTGATTTGTCTGTCATGGGGTTGAAAAATGAACTCATGGTTCAGGAAGTTATATCCGCAGGTGTGGATATTGTGACGTTCAGCGGTGATAAACTCTTAGGCGGGCCTCAGGCAGGATTGATTGTGGGAAAACAATCAATGATTGATGCTGTCAGAAAAAATCCTCTGGCAAGGGCGTTAAGAATTGATAAATTGACTCTGGCCGCATTGGAAGCGACCTTAAGAATGTATCAAGACCCCAAAACAGTTGTTGAAAAAATCCCAACACTGCGGTTTATGTTTCGTCAGCCTGAAGAAATCAAGCAGTGCGCAGAACAATTGCTTGAATCCCTTGGAAAATTAAAGCCAGAAACGGTCCATATGACGATTGTCAAAAAAGACAGTAAAATTGGTGGTGGCGCATTACCGCTTCAAACATTACCCACATACTGCATCAGCATTGTTTCTGAATCCATGTCATCCCATAAAATGGATCAACATTTTCGAACCTGTAAACCGCCCATTATTGGACGTATTGAAGATGATCACTATTTATTGGATTGTCGAACGATTCTTCCAGATGACATCCCTGTCGTTGCAAGTGCGATGTGGGGGAATGATGAATAGACGATTTTAGATTGGCGTCCCAAATCTTTAGATTTGGGAGTTAAAGAGATACAACGAATTAAAACGATAAGTACAATATGTTGGTCATTTTTGAAAAATTGAGAAATTTAGATAAAAAACTGGCAGATTCAAAAAAAAATGATGATGTCATTGATTACAGGATTATTTTAAAATTAAATATGATTATTTAAAAACCATTCTTGACTCGAAAGTCATCAAAAATCTCTCTATTTATTTAGAGAATCCATGACATCTAAAATGTAAGGATAAACCATGAAAGCAAGGATCTTAGAAATTTTAAACGCCAGTTTAACTGTCAAACGGTCAAGCATTGAGGCCCATATGGACCTGCTTGAACGTTGTGCGCAAAAAATGGCAGAATGTCTGACATCCGGACATAAAATTCTTATTTTTGGAAATGGCGGCAGTGCTGCTGATGCACAACATCTTGCAGCAGAATTTGTCAATCGCTTTCAAATTGAACGCCCGCCATTGGCAGCCATTGCTTTGACAACAGATACATCTATTCTGACCAGCATTGGTAATGATTATGATTATAAAGAAATTTTTTCAAAACAAATCAAAGCCATTGGAAAAAAACATGATATCGCATGGGGAATCAGCACCAGTGGCAATTCACCCAATGTTGTGGATGCGCTGGCCGTTGCCAGAGATATGGCGATGACCACTATGGGCATGACCGGTGATGGTGGCGGCAAAACAGCCGAATATTCGGATATTTTATTTGCTGCACATTCAAGCGTCACTGCCCGAATTCAGGAAACCCATATTACCATGGGACATATTTTATGTGACCTGGTGGATCGGATATTGTTCCCATGATACGTAACAGACCCGAAATCGATTTTTCCAGACTAACGACCTACTCCATTCATGACAGAAAAAGCAAAGTTTCCCTGGATGATTTTGCATCCCCCTGGAAACAAGGAAGTTCTTTTCAGGATTTTTTAAACGGCTTGCCCAATCAGCTTGGGGCTTCGGATGTCAGAAAGGTGATTGATGCTATTGTAACAGCAGTGACAAACAATCATACTGTTATGCTGGCAATGGGGGCGCATGTGATCAAAGTGGGGTTGAATCCTGTACTCATTCAATTACTTGAAAAAGGGATTATCCATGCGGTGGCGCTGAATGGTGCAGGAATTATTCATGATACGGAACTGGCATTGGCAGGAAAAACATCTGAAGATGTATCAGCCGTTTTAGAGGCGGGTCAGTTTGGTATGGCCCGGGAAACGGCTGAGTTTTTATGTGATGCCATTCAGACATCTGTTCAATCATCCAGAGGGCTGGGTTCAGCGATCGGTCAGGCAATTCTGGATGCCAAACTTCCTTATGCAAACCAAAGTCTTATCGCAACCTGTGTTCGTTTAGGGGTTCCAGTAACTGTTCATGTTGCTATTGGAACAGATATTATTCATATGCATCATGGATTCAATCCAGAAGCGGCGGGTGCAGCAAGCTATAAAGATTTCAATACCTTTTCATCGGTTGTGGCAACATTGACCAATGGGGTGTATTTGAATGTGGGATCTGCTGTTATTTTACCGGAGGTTTTTCTAAAAGCACTGACCCTGACACGAAATCTGGGATTTCCTGTTCATTCCTTCACAGCGGTGAACATGGATTTTATCAAACAATATCGCCCGCTGACAAATGTAGTGAGTCGTCCAACAGTATCCAATGGCGTTGGGATTAACCTGGTGGGACA
>PEAL01000037.1 GCA_002753725.1 Deltaproteobacteria bacterium | reverse complement strand
GAGTCCCAAAGATTTAGCTTTGGGAGTTCCTTAGCTTTTCAATGCGTTGTTTTTCTGTGACGCCCAAATCTAAAGCTTTGGGACTCCAACCACGGGAAGATTATTTAATTATCTTAAAAACACCATGAAAAAATTATTTAAAAGCACACTGATATATTTATCTCTGTGCATGATAACGTTCATTTTGATCAATGCCTACTATAGCAGCACACGACAACAAAACCATGTATTTATTCAATCTGTTGATAAAAATGCAGGCAATGAAATAAAGGGCATCAAATTAACCCATCATTTAAAAGAAAAAAAACTGTTTTCCATACAGGCAGAGACAGCTTCCATCAAGAAAAAGAAAATTGGCTTTTTTAGAATCGGTGGCTTGAAGCAATTAGAACTAAAAAACATGGTCATTGATTATTATGTGCCCTTTATTGACCAGGCACGTAGTGATGAGAAACAACATCCTCCAGAGATTCAGCATTCTTCAGAAAAAGCCCCCCAAGACCTGATTTCGTGTTTTTCGTACACAACCCGATCTCTGCCCATATTCAATGATTCCTTATCCGGTTTCGTTGCAGATCATGCAACCCTTCGATATCATCATCTGGATGGATCGTTAACGATCATTAACGCACCCTGTATGGAAATTGATACTGATAAAAAAAATTTGATTTTTCGTGTGAATGCCTCTGTTCACTATCAGAAAAAGTTTCTCTTATGTAAACATCTTAATTTCGATTTACAACACTCTTTTCTGATTTCTCGTGACAGATATACGTTCATTAATAATGGTAAGATGGCAAAAGGCAAAGGGATAAGAACCAATCTCAGGCTTGATCGGCTTTAGAAAAATACAAACGCCATAATGGGGTTATTAAAAGATCATTGCTAAACAGCTCCCCTTTTGATATCACCAATTCAAACTTTTTTATGGAGGCCCTTTATGCAAGTACAAAATATATGTGGAGAAGGATTGTCATTTGATGACGTTTTGCTTGTCCCACGACTCTCAGAAATCTTACCCAAAGATGTCGATACAAAAACACAATTGACCCGCGACATTCAATTGAGTATCCCCATTGTGTCTGCCGCAATGGATACAGTTACAGAATATGAAGCTGCGATCCAACTGGCACGACAAGGGGGGATCGGATTTATTCATCGCAATATGAGCGTTGAACGTCAGGTTCGACAGGTGGAACGGGTTAAAAAATCAGAAAGTGGAATGATTATCAATCCTATTACGATTCATCCAGATAAACCGGTTCGGGATGTTCTGAAACTGATGCATAAGTATAGCGTTTCTGGTGTGCCAGTAACTCAGGGAAAGTTATTGCTGGGAATAGTCACCAATCGAGATCTCAGGTTTGAAACCAACCTGGGAACCCCTGTCTCTGAAGTCATGACCAAAGAAAACCTTGTAACTGTTTCAGAAGGCATTACCCTTGAAGAATCCAAAAAATTGCTTCATCAACATCGTATCGAAAAATTGCTGGTTGTCGACAAAGAAGATCGTCTGGTGGGAATGATTACCATCAAAGACATTGAAAAAATTAAAAAATACCCTATCGCTTGCAAAGACAATATGGGACGATTGCGCGTTGGCGCAGCTGTTGGTGTTGGTCAGGATATGGAAGAGCGGACACAGGCATTGTTGAATGCCCATGCGGATGTGATTGTTATCGATGCTGCCCATGGTCATTCAAAAAATGTGATCGAGGCGGTTCGTATTTTAAAAAGCAATCATCCTGAAATGCAACTTATTGCTGGAAATGTCGCCACTCATGAGGGTGCTGAGTCGCTCATCGATGCGGGTGCTGATGGTATCAAAATTGGCATTGGCCCAGGGTCCATATGCACGACACGTATCGTTGCCGGTATTGGTGTTCCTCAGGTAACAGCCATTGCAAACTGCCGAAACATTTCTGAAAAACATGATATTCCTCTTATTGCCGATGGTGGTATCAAATATTCAGGTGATGTGGTCAAAGCCCTTGGCGCCGGCGCTCATTCTGTGATGATTGGCGGATTGTTTGCTGGAACCGATGAAAGCCCGGGTGAAACGATTATTTTTCAAGGCCGAAGCTATAAAGTTTATCGGGGGATGGGCTCTATTGAAGCCATGAAAGAACGCACAAAAGACCGCTATCACCAGGAACATATCGAAGATAACGATAAACTGGTACCAGAGGGTATCGTTGGAAGAGTGCCATATAAAGGATCTCTTGCAGCCACAGTCCATCAAATCATTGGTGGGTTAAAATCCGGTATGGGCTACCTGGGAAGCAGCACCATTAAAGAACTTCGGGAAAACGCAGAATTTATAAAAATCACAGCATCCGGGCTTCGGGAAAGCCATGTCCATGATGTTATTATTACAAAAGAAGCGCCCAACTACAGATTGGATTGATATCTGCAGTACCCTTCAAGTATTTGACAGATTATAAAAGATTTAATACAATGTCTTTTTTTTAATCCTCAAGGGTTGTAAGTTCTCTATCCATGATTCATCCTTATTAAATCGTTAAGAATCCTCTGCACCACACGTTAGAAAATTTGCACCCCTTGAGTTAATCCAATCGTGAGAGGATAAACTCAATGGCCTATGAAGCAGTTATTGGGCTTGAAGTCCATGCCCAATTGAAAACCCAAAGTAAAATTTTTTGTCAGTGTTCAACCGCTTTTGGTGCTCCCCCAAATACGCATACTTGCCCACTTTGCCTTGGGATGCCTGGTACGCTGCCCGTGTTGAACAAAAAAGTTGTTGAATATGCCATGCGGATGGCGATTGCAACCCATTGTACCATTACAAAAGAAAATCGTTTTGCCAGAAAAAATTATTTTTATCCAGACTTACCCAAGGGATATCAAATTTCTCAATATGAATTGCCCATTGCTGAACATGGTTTTATTGATATAGAATTACCTGATAACCCGAAAAAAAGAATTGGTTTGACACGGATTCATATGGAAGAAGATGCTGGCAAACTGATTCATCATCCCCTGTTACCCATCAGTCAAGTGGATTACAACCGAACAGGCGTTCCTTTAATTGAAATTGTCAGCGAACCGGATATGCGAACCCCTCAGGAAGCCAGCGCCTACCTTAAAAAACTCCATGCCCTGGTACGATATACTGATACTTGTGATGGCAACATGGAGGAAGGCAGTTTTCGATGCGATGCCAACGTATCCATTCGTCCCATTGGTGAAACGACACTGGGTACCCGCGCAGAACTTAAAAACATGAATTCCTTTAAAAATGTAGAAAAAGCCATTCAGTATGAAATTGAGAGACAAATTGCATTGGTGGAACAAGGAAAGAAAGTTGTTCAAGAAACCCGGCTATTTGATGTCAATAAAGGAAAAACGTACTCCATGCGTGGCAAAGAGGAAGCGCATGATTATCGATATTTTCCAGATCCAGATTTGATCCCCCTTGTCATCGATGATCACTGGATCGAGACAGTTAAAAATGAATTGCCTGAATTGCCAGATGCTCGAAAAACCCGCTTGATGACAGACTATCAATTGTCTGAATACGATGCCAGCGTGCTGACATCAGAAAAAGAGACTGCCGATTATTTTGAAACCTGCCTGACGCATATTAATCAACCCAAACTGGTGGCCAATTGGGTCATGAGTAACCTGATGGGCCTGATTCATTCTGAAAACCTGACCATTGATCAATCCCCTGTGTCTGCTGAACAGTTAGCCCAACTATTGCGTCTGGTTCATGAAGATGTCATCAGCGGGAAGATAGCTAAAACCGTTTTTGAAGAAATGGCTCAATCAGGAAAAGCCCCTGAGTTGATTATTAAGGAACGTGGACTTGTTCAGGTCTCAGATAAAAATGAACTCTTGCCATTGATTCAAAAAATTATAGAAGAACATCCAAAAGAAAAAGAAAGCTATTTGAGCGGAAAAACCAAGCTCATGGGATTTTTTGTCGGTCAGGTCATGAAAGCCACCAGCGGAAAGGCCAATCCTAAAATGGTGAATGAGTTGTTAAAAAAACAGCTTTCATAAAAACTGATGAGGGGCGCCGAGCGACAGCGCGCCCTAATTCAATTTTTTAACCAGTGCCTTGTTCTCCAATTTGATAATTTTAGGTGTGATAAAAATAATCAGCTCTTCTTTGTCATCACTTTTACTATGGGTAGAAAACAACCAGCCAACCATCGGTAATTTTGACAGTAAGGGGACGCCGCTTTCACTGGTATTGCGGACTGTTTTCATGATACCGCCAATAACGACTGTATCACCATCGTTGACCAGAAGCTCTGTTTTGGCTTGTTTCTTTTGGAAGGATTGTTTGCCATTGACCACAGGGCCAAGATCGTTTTTAGAGGTATCGATCAGCATGCTTACCCTGCCATCCTGTGTGATATGTGGCGTGACTTTTAAATCCAGATCCACATCTTTAAATTCAGTAATGGTGTTCCCTTTTTCATCCAGCGTATTAATTGGATATTCAAGTCCTTGCTCAATGGAGGCTTCCTTGTTGTCCAGGGCAACGATTCGTGGTGATGTCAATATACGAATTTCACCCTTGGATTCCATTGCTGATAGTTGAGCATCCAGTGTGAATTGCGTTAACCCGCTCAATCGCGTGAAGTTGATACCGATATTACTGTTGGATGCCGCTGGATAATTGACCGCCCAATTATAGCCATAGGTTCCACCAAGAACATCATAGCCTCTCTGAGGGCCAATGCCTGCTGCCGCATCTCCAGGTTGAATGCCAACGGTTCCATTCCAGTTGACACCAATATCGCGCGAAAAATTGGTTGTAACTTCGATAATACGTGTTTCGATCATGACCTGCAAATTGGGTTTGTCCAGGTTATGTACCACACTCAATGCCCGTTGGATTTTATCTTTGACATCCGAGATAATAATCGTATTGGTGCGCTCATCAACACTGATAGATCCCCTGTCTTTGGTGGATACTTTTTCAAGATGTTTTGTCAGATCCACTGCTCGTGCATAATTGACAGGAATATAATGGGTTAAAATCGGCTCAAGGAGTTCTTCACGTTTTTTTGCTGCCTTGATTTCAGACTCAATTTTAGCGATAAATTCTTCCTGCTCTTTATTAATGGTGCTGAGTTGTGAGATACGTATAATATCGGTTTCATGGGTAATTCCCAGTTTGTTCATTTTTAGAATCAAATCCAATATTTGATCCCAGGGCACCGGTTTTTTCAATGTAAGGGTTACTTTTCCAGAAACATCACTATCAATGGCAAAATTTTGTCCACTGACCTCTCTTAATATTCTGAATACATTCTTGATATCTGTTTCGTAAAAATCAATGGCGATTTTTTCACCTGTGTAATTTTTTTGCGCACCTTTGTTTGCATAAGATTCAAGCATGGTCGATGGCTGGGAAAAAGAAATGGATTGAGCAAGTGTCGAATACTGTGCCATTGATGTGGGGGCATTCCATTCTGAAAAACTGGATGATAGTTGCGGCGTTGGTACGGCCTGTTGCAATTGGGCTGTATTTTCAGGTGCCATTGTTTCAGGAATGATTTCCTGTCTCATTTGCGGTTTTGGCGGATTGAAAATTGTCTGAAAATCCGGCTCTGGTGTTACAACAGGTGTATCAGGCATTGGGGCAATTGCGGGTTGAATCCGTTGACTTGCCTGAACATCCTGAAGGGACAGGGTTCCTTGGGGTTCTTGTATTTGAGGGATATCTTGAACCGGTTGCACATCTTGAGGCACCTGAACATCCGGTTCAGGAATCGGTGCAGCCGCCAAAATGGGTGTTGTTTCTGTCATTGGAGACGCGGGAATTGCGGGGATCTCCATTTTTTGTGATGCTTGTACAATTTGTTCATCTGCTCCTGGTAAATCCAGACCAACATAAATCGAGAGACCTTCGTCTGCCGGGTAGGCTCGAAAGGCGGTTATGTATTCTGGTACAGTATCAATCACCATGCGCAATCGCTTGGGATAGCGAAAGGTTCGAACTTCCTTGACAAAAGGATTGTTTGAAACCGAAAATGTCATATTTCTATCCGGGCTCTGGACATTGTACAGGTCAAATACGATCTTGGGTGGATCAGGAATCACGGATGACTTGTATTCTTCAATGGCACTTCCTGCATGAACCTGAATTAAGGCATTTCGTGAAAAGGATGTTGTTTCAACTGAAAAGCGAGCCGAGGGGGTAGCCGGTTCCTTATCTGCAGGATTTGGTTCCTTTGTTTCAAGATCAACAACATGTTCTTGTGGTTTGTCTTCAGGTGTTTGATCGACGGTTTCGGTCTCCTCTGAAGAAAAGGCAACGTAAAGCTCATTCCCCTTTTGAGTGGTATTATATGCTGAATCTCCAGCTAAAGTAATTTCAATTTTGGAATAAGGTCCATTGATATCTTGCTGTCGGGCAACAATGGATTGAATACGATCACTTCCGGTTGAGGTTATATCGTTAATCTGATCCAGAATCGTATCTGGAAAGTAAAAAACAACTCCCGGAGATGGGACAATGTGTTTTACTGATGTATAGGTCAATTGATTATTGGAATGAACAATCACCTGATCTCCCTGAATGTCAACCGATGTAATGGTATTTTGCTGGTTGTTATCAGGGCCTGTTTGGGATGGTTTATTTTGCGCTGTATCAGAATCCTCTGACGGAGCACTTCCTGTTGTTACGCATCCATTCCATGCCAATAACAGAGCTATCATTAGCAGTGTTATCTTCCATAAGGTATGTGTTTTTATTCGTCTCATATTAAAACTCACTATCCGGCTTATTAAGTTTCATTTCTTTGGTAATATACAATTTCTTTCCGGTAATAATTTCTTCGGTTTCCTGGATAATAATGCGATCCAGTAAAATATCCACAACCCGACCGGAATTCAGACCAATACGGGTTCCGGCTTTGACAACAAAACCGCGGCCTGATGTTTCCTCAACGATTGCTACAGTTCTTTTGGGGGTCATCATGATGGCGGTCAATTTGAGCTGGCTCAGATCAAATTTTTCCAAAAGGGTTAAAATACGTGTTCTTTTTTTCTCAATGGGCTTTTCATCCGGCTGCGATGTGGCGAGCATTCTTTTTTTCTTTACAATCAGTGGAACAAAAGGGTCAACCTTGCCCTGGGGTCGATATTGAAATGGTTTTGGGGCAAGTTTTTTTAGAACCAGGGCCATATCTGTTTCAGTGGTGATTGGCGAAGGGGATGATTTAGCCGTTTGAACCTCATTCGATGGAGTATCTACTGCTTGCTTTTCTGCGTCAACAGAATTCTTTTTTGACGCGTCAGATGTTAGTACCGGTGCGGTTGCTGTTACAGATTCTGTTGCTGGTAAAGAGTCTGTATGCGTGTCAGTGTGTTGTTGAGCTGTGCTGTTTTCGTGTTTTTCAGGATTATTTTCAAGAACCGTTAGAGAAATTTTTGAGGACTCCGCATGTGCCACAGGTATTGGCTGTGTTTGACCGGCAAAAACAATCTTCTTTCGAATAACCGTTGGCATTTTCTGCACAGATAATGGTTGCTGTGTTTCATTACAGGAAACAAGCAAAAAAAACACGGATAATAAAAGGGCTGAATAACGCGCTATGTATGCATCAAATAATTTTTTCATAATCCACATAATATTAAGTATTATTATTTTTGGATAAACTTATATGTAACCGCCTTGCAGGATACTTCTATGAGAGAAATATCATCTTCTGAATCTGCGCTGGCGATTTTAAAATTTTGAATATGAACCAGGCGTGACAGCTTGGATATTTTATCAAAAAAAACGCCAACATTGTGAAAATGACCTGTCAGTTTCATAGAAATGGGAATTTCTGCATAAAAATCTTTTGCAACCTCTTTTTCTGGTCTAAACAATGTAAAGGTCAGGCCTGATTCTTGTTTCAATCGTGCGACATTTTCCAGTAATCGTCTGATTTCTTCACTTTCAGGAAGAACACGGCGTTCATTATCAAATCGCTTTTCAGCGTCCTCAGCCATTTTCTGATAACGTCCCAGTTCCCTGGCTTTTATCATCGATCGGGTCAGTTGATCTTGAAGCGTATTGTTTTTTTTATGAAGCTGTTCTATTTCGTCAAATTGAGGCATAATAAACAGAAAAATATACACCATTGAAAATAAAATAATCAGTCCAATACCAATCAATATGCGATACAAAATATGTAATTTTTCAACAATGTCAGCAAATTTTTCAAAATATTCTTTCATGGTATCAATAATCCTGAATTATCATAGTGTATGTTGTAAACAATTGATAATAAAACTGGTTAAATGCGTATGTTTTTCAATGGTTCGTTTAGCCGTTGAAACGAGTTTAACCTCATTAAAAAAGGGCCTGACAGCTTGAGCCATAATTGTTTTTTTATCTTCTTTGGTCAGTTGATCGCCTAAAACAACATCCAGAATAAATTCAAATTCCTGGTCTTGAAAAAATTGGAAATCTTTTAAATCTGAAATTTTCAGCAACACAGGTTCAGCAATATTTTTATTTTTTAAATCATTAATAAACGTGTCTGAAATCCAAATCCAGTTTTTGGCTTCCTCCAATTGTTTCATAAAATCAGTGACCGTTCGTTCATCCATCGCAAGTCCCTGAATGTTGACTTCGTTGCCAGTATAATCAATCGTTGAAAACCACATGCGCTTGGAAACAACCGATCCTGTAATGGCATTTAACAAAAAGATCGCTTGAATCCGATTGGATGATAATTGCTTGATAATGGATAATTTTTTTTCAATGGTTTCCAGTTGTACTTTCAACGCATCAACGTCTCTGATGGTTTTTTTATAGCGATTAATTTGCGTCTGTTTTTGTGTGGCTTTTTGTTCAAGGGCATCGATATCTTCTTGCAGGATGGAATAATAATACTGTAAACACCCCAAAAATAAAAAAAGACAAATAGCAAACAACACCAGTTGTGTCACCAGGTTTTCTACTTTTCCAAGATTTTGATATTCTGTTTGGAGGTTTATACGTATCACTTGTCACCCACTTTTCTAATGCCCAATCCCATACAAACACATGCCTGTGGTGCGACTCTTCTGATAAACGCGGGATCGAAAACCGATGGTTCCATTTCAAATTTTTGAAATGGATTGAATAGTTCTGTTGGAATCTTGATTTCTTCGGTCAGTGTTTGCAACAAGCCATCTATATTGGCAGAGCCACCGCTGACAATAATTTTATTGATACCTTGACCCGGGTTGGCTGAAATAAATGAATCCAGCGGACGTTTGAATTCAGAAGCCCAATACGTTAATGTGGATGTTTTTATATCCAGGTATTCTTCCTGGCTGATCAAATCTGATTCGCCGGTTTGCTTTATTTCTTCAGCTTCTTCAAAGTCACAGTCAACACGATTGACAATATCCTGAGTGAGACTCTCCCCCCCTACGGAAATATCTTTTAAAAGGAGGGATTGTTTGTTTTGAATAATATTGATATTGGTTTTGCTGGCACCAATATCGATCAGTGCGATGGTTTCTTCACCTGAATAGTTATGCGTGAAAATATTTTGAAGCGTAAAGCAGTCCACATCAATCACAGCAGCATTAAGACCAATAGCGTTCAAGGTTGTAATATAGTCACTCACCATATCTTTTTTAGCTGCAACAAGGACAATATTCATATGATCCGGCTTGGTGCTGGCGTCACCTAAAATTTGAAAATCCAGATTGACATCATTGATATCAAAAGGGATATATTGTTCCGCTTCATAGTTGATTCGTGATCGAAGTTCGGCTTCTGTCATATTGGGCATGGTAATGCGTTTGACAATAACCGAAAATCCGGACACAGAGATAGCCACATTTCTTTCGGTGACATCATGACGTTTCAAAAGAAATTGTATTTCCTTTGAAAGAACCTCTGGATCTTTAACAATCCCTTCTTGAATCACTTCCCGAGGGATTTTTTTAAAGCCAAATTTTTTTAATGTCCAGGATCGTTTTTTTTCAACAAGCTCACAGAACTTTATCGTATGGGAACCCAAATCAAGACCGATCAGATGATTTTTTTTTCTTCTAAAGAACATGTTTTGTCCTTCCCGTTTCCCGCTGATGTGATTTTCACTGATTCTTGACCATGATTGTTTGTTAAGACTGGTCTCAAGTAAATAGTTTTAAAAGATAAATGATTGGTTCATTATCGTGCTTTTTTTATGAATGATATTCAGAATAAAGCAATATTTGTGCCGCAATTTATCGTTAAACGGTTATTTTATTTTCATATTGATATTATTTGATATCAGACAAAATCATTGAATAAATCCCCATTGCATTTTTTATGTCTCTAATTAATTAGACACAAAAAAATGAATTTTCTTACACTTTGGTCTGTTTTTTTTTTTATTTTTTTTTTGAGGGAGGCGGGGAAGGTAAAGCTAACTATTTAATTTTAAACAAAATAGTTAATGGAGCCCCAAATCTTTAGATTTGGAGTTCCTTAGGAATACTCGAAAAATAAGTTCCCCATTTTAGATTGGAGTCCCAAAGCTTTAGCTTTGGGAGTTACTGGAGCTACTGGAGTCCTAAATCTTTAGCTTTAGGACTCCACCCAAGGAACTTCAAATGGAGTCCCAAAGCTTTAGCTTTGGGACAAGGCGTATTCTCATTCCCGAATCCTATTTTTAAACGCTTTAATCAATGCACTGCATACTTGATTAGCATCAGAAACGATCGCCACATCAGCCATTTTCATAATTGTCGCATTTGAATTTTTATTGATGGCAATGATAAATTTTGCATCTGTAATAGCAGCCGTGTGCTGAATGGCACCGCTGATACCAAAAGAAAACAAGATCTGCGGCCCGACCTGTTTGCCTGCCTGTCCAACCAGTGTTTCAGGTTCTGCCCATCGCGAATATACCACCGGACGCGTAGCACCCACCTCACCGCGAAGCAGACGTGCCAGATCAAACAATTTTTTGAATTTCTTTTTGCTTTGCATCCCACGCCCACCACAAACAACCACGGCTGCTTTTTCCAGGCTTTGTTCAGTTTGGGGTTCACGTTCAGATCGAATCCATCGGATCCGATCTTTGGGTAGATCCGATGGCATATCTAAAGTGATTACTTTTCCCTGCCGCTCGTAATCATGGGGTAATTCCTGAAAAATGCCGGGCCTTATGGTTGCCATTTGGGGCCGATGCTCTGGTGTAATAATTTCAGCAAGAAGATTCCCACCAAAGGCAGGAGCTGTTTGGACAAGGATATTGTCTTCGTTGATCGATAATTCAATGCAATCCGCAGTCAGGCCGGTTTGAAGGCGCTTGGCCACACGCGGAGCAAATTCATGTCCAAAGGATGTGCCGCCAATCAAGAATATCTCCGGTTGATATTTTTGAACCAGTCCCACGGTCAATGTTACGAATTTTTCAACATTATAGACAGATAAGTCCGCATGTTCAAAGGAATAAATAATATCTGCACCGTGAGCAATGTATTCATCAATATATTCACGGGTATTATGCCCCATGACCACAGCACATACTTCTGCATCCAATTGTTTGGATAGTTCTTTGCTTTTAGCCAGTAATTGCAGGGTGACACGATTTTGAAAATAATTTCGGTAATCACCAAATATCCAAATTTGTTTTTTATTTAATTTCATCATGTTATCATCCTTTATCATAACTCATTCCTGACAAAGCCTTTAAATATCTCGCCATTACCACTAAGGGTATATTTTCCGGCTGAATGGGCAACAAAAATCGACTGCCCCTGAGTTAAGCGAAATTTGCTCCCATTATAATCGATCGATACCTCTCCTTTGACACACAACAAAATTTCAGGCCCGTAAACATTAATATCAAACGATTGTTCTGGGTGAATATTATATCGAGTGAGCATAAAGCCATCCGCTGGCGTTTGATAGAACATTTCATTCGGCTGGATTGTTTGTGGAGAAATCAAAGGGATCGCTTCTGAACGGAAAGAGACGACATCCATCAAGGTATCAATATCAATATGTTTGACTGTCAAGCCCCCCCGAATGACATTATCTGAATTGGTCATGATTTCCACCGCATTGCCATAAAGATATGCATGCAGCATACCGGGCCTGATATACAAGGCTTCAAGCGGTTGCAAGCAAACGGTATTGAGAAAAAGCGGGCCAAGCACGCCCACATCATTTTGAAATTTTTGGGATAGTCGATGCACCCATTCCCAGTGAATCTGATGAAGCTGGTTTTTAGCGTAATGGACAGCAGCATCAACCAACGCTTGTGTGTCCTTTTTTGAAAGATGCATCAGGTTGAAAAAAAAGGAATAGGTGGTGTTGTCTTTCAGTAAGGAGCGTTGTACCTGAAAAAGGGATTCATCATCAATGAATTGAAAATTGCTATGAATGGACAAAAACGGTCTAAAACCGCACATGGCCCATAACGGTGTTAAAGCACAAACAAGCTCGGGTTTATGATGTCTGTCTTTAAAATTTCGGTCCGCTGCTGAGAGATCAATACCAATCTTATTTTCGTATTCATATCCCGTGATGGCCCGTTGGTTATCTGGATGCACTTGAATGGACAAGGGCTGGTCAATCGCTAAAATTTTGAACAAAAAGGGTAACTGATTTTTAAATGTATCCGCAACCCTGGGGCCCAACATTTTTTCCGGCTGTTTCGAAATGAGTTCATCCAGCAGGGCCCAATCCGATCCATGCGTATGGATATCTTTCACTTGAGAGATCCCCTGAGGATGTGTACCCATCCATAATTCTGCCTGTGGTTCATTTGCTGGAGAAGGATGTCCTATCAACTCCGGTAAAAAAGTGCTCGATCCCCATGCATAATTTTTGATTGTATTTTTCATTTCATAGATACCCATTGTCGCCTCCGCAGTTTAATTGAATATGCAAATTTTTCATCTTTTTTTATACTTACGAACAAACCGATCTTCACTGTCTTGAAAAACAGGATCATGAACAGACGCTAAACCTGGAGAACAATGATATACCCATATGGGCCAGGTGCTTATTTCAAGACCTTTTAAATGCGCTTGAATACAAAAATCCAGATCATAATGATGAAATTTAAACTGAGTGTCAAATCGAAGCTGATGTTCCAGAAGGTCTGACAGACGCGCAGCAATAAAAAGACCATCAAGAACAATACATGCTTTAGGGCTTGTTCCAAAATGGGTCATCCGAACACCGCCCTCAAAGGGGTGAGCAACAGCACCACTCCAATGGGATTCATTAACAGACATTTTGTGCCACAAAGCGGGTTTTCCAATGGTTATTTCTGATGTTCCGGCAACGCCAATAAGACTTTGTTTTTGAGCAGCCTGATAGACTTTAGTATAGAACATACTGTCTTCAATGCTGACATCATCATGGACAAAAACGATAATATCATGAGACTGTTTCATATCAAAAGAAATGTAGTCATTGTAAATCTCAGGTAAGCCCCTTGTATTATCAGAGTGCATGATCAGTTTTACTTGATCTTGAATATATTGGATGGATTGATACAAGGGGGTAGCGACCAATTGATCCTTTGGAGTGCGAGATGCGGAAATCAACAGAATTTTTTTTTGTCCATGGGTTGTATTGGGCCGTAAGATCATTTTCTGCGGTTACACAAAAATGGTTTGTGCTTCATGTTCAGAAGCCGCCTGAATATCACCGATAATCCATGCTTTTTCTTGCATTGCTTTCAGACGTTCCAGGATTTCATTGGCTTGCGATCCTGGAACAACAATGACCATCCCAATACCATTATTAAAGGTACGCAGCATTTCCAGATCTGACACATTTCCAGCATCTTTTAATAATGAAAAAATGGGTGGCATGTCCCAGGAGGATTGTTTGATCACAGCTTTACAGGATTTTGGCAAAATACGCGCAACATTATCGATCAGTCCACCGCCGGTAATATGAGCCAGGCCGCCAATTTTAAAATCTCGAATGAGCGGCTGAAGCATCTCTGAATAGATTCGGGTTGGTGTCAGAAGGCATTCCCCAAGGGGTTGATTCAGTTCAGGAAGGTATGAATCAATGGTATGACCCAGGGCCTCAAAACAGATTTTTCGAGCCAGAGAAAATCCATTGCTGTGCAGGCCAGAGGATGCAATACCAATCAATTGATGTCCTACACTGATTCCAGAACCATCAATAATTTTTGCATTATCCACAATGCCCACAGAAAAACCGCAAACATCATATTCATCTTTTTGAAAAAAATCAGGCATTTCAGCTGTTTCACCGCCAATTAAGGCACAATCCGCCTCACGACACCCCACAGCAATCCCTTTAATGATATCAACTATGACAGAAGGTTTTAAATGTCCTGATGAAATATAGTCTAAAAAGAATAACGGTTTTGCACCCTGTACCACAATATCATTGACACTCATTGCCACAAGGTCAATACCGATGGTATCATGTTTGTCCATCATAAATGCAATTCTAAGCTTGGTGCCAACACCATCTGTAGAGCTGACCAATACCGGACGTTCAAAGTGATTGGTATTTAAAGAAAAAAGTCCGCCAAATCCACCAATATCCCCCATTACACCAGGTCGGTTCGTGGTTTTGGCAAGTCTTTTTATTTCAGGAATTAATGCATTGGCCTTTTCAATATCAACGCCTGAGTCTGCATATGTGAAAGATTGTTTCATGGATACCCCTGTATGTTTTAAATTTAATGATTGTAAATAAAAAAACGATATACGGGGTTGATATTGTTTGTCAAGCGTTTATTGAGGATATCGAATGGTTATCGTTTTATTTGGAATGAAATCAACTTGACAATTATTGATATAATGTATAGGGTAACGAATTCATTTTTAAGCAAATGTGGCTGTTTTTTATTTAATCTGAAAAGCGTCTTCATTGAGACGCATGAAAAATGTTTCATGTTTCGTTTTCAATATAGACAAAGGAGTACCTATGGCGTTAACAAAGAATAATATTGTTTCTCAAATTAGTAGGATGGGTTACAACCAGAAAGATTCTGTTTTTATTGTTGAAACCCTTATTGAAATCATCAAACGAACACTGGAGGAAAGTGAAGACGTTTTGATTTCTGGCTTTGGAAAATTTTGTGTTAAAGATAAAAAACAACGGAAAGGCAGAAATCCTGCAACCGGTGATGATTTAATCTTGAGACAAAGACGAGTTGTCACATTTAAATGTTCTGGAAAATTGCGTGAAAAAATAAATATGAATAGCAAGTGAATGCCCAGAATCAGAAAAGTTGTTTTTTTCAAGTGAGTTAATCGATATTTCTCAGATATGTATTGAATAAATTGAATGGATCATGTTGACATTGTGTTGGGAATCTACTAAAGGTGGCCTTCTTATATTTTTTGAAAAAATTTCGATCGGGAATATCGATCAAAAACAGTCTGCATAATAGCAAGGATGATTGAGTCAATTATCCTTAGCTTAATGCAAAGATTCAAATATTCGGGTTTGAAAAACCGATAAGATATCTATAATCTTTCCACGAAGGGAGGAAATGAATGGCAACTGAGAACAAAGTCGCTGCAAAAACGGCTGTGGCCGCAAAGGCTAAAGAAAAAAAGCTCAATATAGAAGCAGCAACGATTTGTCCATCAACGCAACAGATGTTGCGACGGGCTGAACGAGATGGTGTTGAAATTGCATTTCATCGCGCAAACAGTATGAAAGCCTGCCCCATTGGTGCAGATTCCGCATGCTGTAAACATTGTTCAATGGGTCCCTGCCGCTTAAATGCTAAAGATCCATACAGCAAAGTGGGTGTTTGTGGTGCAACCATTGATACCATTCAGGCAAGAAATTTTGCACGAATGGTGGTAAGTGGTGCTGCTGCTCATACGGATCATGGTATGTCCATGCTGGATGTATTTCGTGAAGTGGTTCGTGGACACATTAAAGATTTCAAAATCAAAGATACAGATAAACTTGTTTCTGTAGCTGAGTCCATTGGAATCGAAACCCAGGACCGCGATATTAAAGACATTGCAACAGAACTCTATGAAGAACTGGAGAGTACATACACAGGCATTGAAGGTGAGATACCTTTTATGAAGCGTGTTCCTGAAAAAACGCTTGAAACTTGGCGGAAATTAGGCATTGTTCCGCGAGGTGCCATGAGAGAACTCATGGAAATGATGCATCGAACGCATATCGGCGTGGATCAGGATTATGAGAATATTGCCAAGCATTTTAGCCGAACGGCCTTGAGTGATGGCTGGGGCGGCTCTATGGTTGCAACTGAAGTTTCAGATATTCTGTTTGGTACGCCCAGTCCTTTGAGTGTTGAAGTTGACATGGGTGTTTTAAAAGAAGATCATGTGAATGTTATTATCAATGGACATGAACCAAACTTTTTTGAATCCATGATCGTTTCTGTTCAAGATCCTGCGCTTATTCAAGCAGCAAAGGATGCAGGTGCAAAAGGCATTGTGCTGGCAGGTATGTGTTGTTCCGGTGCTGAAGTGCTATCTCGACATGGCATTCCACATGCCGGTAACTTTATGTCTACCGAAGCCGTTATTATTACAGGTGCTGTTGATGCAATGGCTGTTGATGTTCAATGTATCAAACAAGGTCTTGCAACAGTCTGTGATTGTTATGGTACCAAATTATACACAACCAATCCCCGTGCCCATATTGAGGGTGTAGAACATATTGAATTTGTTGAACACGAACCGCGAAGTTGTACAGATGAAATTGTTATTCGCGCCATTACACGTTTTAAAAATCGTCAAAAGCCGGTTGAAATTCCTAAATTTAAACATACAGGCATTCATGGTTTTTCACATGAATATATCAACTATATGCTCGGCGGTACATTCCGTGGCTCATATAAACCATTGAATGAAAACATTATCAATGGTCGTATTCGTGGCGTTGCCGGTGTTGTCGGATGTACCAACCCGCGCGTACAACAAGATAAAGTTCATCTGGAAGTGGTTAAAGAACTTATCAAGAATGACGTACTGGTTCTTCAAACCGGTTGTTCTCAAATTACATTGGCAAAATTTGGATTATACACGCCGGAAGCAGCTCATCTGGCAGGCCCAGGCCTACAGGAAGTCTGTGAAACGGTCGGTATGCCACCAGTTCTTGGCCTTGGTTCTTGTGTAGATAACAGCAGAATTCTTGTTGCAGCATCTGAAATGGTCAAAACAGGTGGTTTGGGTAACTGTCTGGCTGATCTTCCTGCAGCAGGTTCTGCGCCTGAATGGATGAGTGAAAAAGCGATCTCCATTGGGCAATATTTTGTTGCATCAGGTGTTTATACTGTATTTGGTGCGACCTTCCCCATTACACAAAACACAAAATTTCATAAACTGCTTTTCAAGGGACTCGAAGACTGGGGCCTTGGAACATGGGATTTTGCCGTTGATCCAATCGAACATGCTCATAAAATGATTGCTCATATTGAAAAGAAACGTGATGCTCTTGGAATCAATAAAAAGAAAGAAAGAGTACTCATGGATTTTGAAGCCCGACGCGCATTGGATGCTGCTGCCTGATGATTTAAATTGTTTTCATACTGTTTTATGTTTTAAAAGCCCGAAGTTTTTACTTCGGGCTTTTTTTTTGTAACCACACTTGCTGATTGACAAAAAAACAGCATGGGATATGATACAAATCATAATGATGAAAAACATACTGTTGGAGAACATAATGTTTGTAAACAGGGAAAAAGAACTTGATACGTTAAAGCGAGAATATTCCAAAGATGCCGCTGCTTTTAGTGTTATCTTTGGTCGAAGGCGGATGGGAAAAACAACGTTAATCTCTCGGTATATTCAAAATAAACGGGCACTTTATTATTATGCCACAGAAGTCAGGGGGCGTCAGCATATTGAGCAGCTAACCCTGCAAATAATGCGTTTTCTCAACAAGCCCCATCTGCACGATTTACAATTTTCAGATATGGAACAGCTTCTGATTTTTTTTTCAGAGCAATTGCCACAAGAACAAAAAATTATTTTTGCAATTGATGAATATCAGGAAATCGTTAAAGTCATTCCAGAATTTTCAAGCATATTACAAAAAGTTTGGGATTTACATTTTAAATCAAAAAACATTCACCTGATTCTTTGTGGATCTGTCATATCCATGATGCATTCTGAAACCCTTGCATATGATGCGCCGCTTTATGGAAGGCGGACCAGTAATATTCATCTAAAACCAATGAAATTCATCAACATAAAGGATTTTATACCGTCGATCAGCCTTGAAGATGCCATTCGTATTTATGCTTCATTTGGCACGGTTCCAAAATATCTGGAATTGTATGACGAACACCTGGATTTTATGGAAAATATCCAACAAAGCATATTAAATAAAGATGCCTACTTATACCAGGAAGTTAAATATCTTCTTAAAGAAGAAAAAGGGGATGGGCCCACCTATTTTTCCATCATCCAGACCATTGCAATGGGAGAGAAAAAAATAGGAAATATTGCCAAAAGACTTCAGATGCCATCCAATCATTTAACCCGCTATCTCATGAAACTTATCGATTTAGACATTATTGAAAAAGAAGTTCCCATCACGGAAAAGAATCCATTAAAATCCAAATTAGGACGCTATCGAATCATTGACAGATTTATCGATTTCTGGTTTTTTTATGTTTATAAAAATACCTCATTGCTGGAAATTGGTCAGTACAGATATGTACTGGATGAGATTGAAAAAACATTTAATCAGCGGTTTGTATCATTTGCATTTGAAGATTATGTCAAGGAATTAATCATGGAAAATCCCATGCAATATCTTGGATTTGTTCCATTGAAAATGGGTCGATGGTGGAGTAAAAATGCTGAGATTGATCTTGTTGCCATTGGTGAAGACAGCATTGCATTGATCGAATGTAAATGGCAGAATCAACCTGTGGACATTCATACATATCAAGAAATGATACAAAAAAGTCAATACATTGAACATTCAACACCATTAACATTCATCCTTTTTTCCAAAAATGGTTTTCACAGCAGCCTGAAAGACATTCCCAACTTGAGAACATATTCATACCTGTAAAGTCGTCAACAAAAACCATCCATACCAGTAAACACCAGAATGCCTCCTTCTTTACTCAAGCAGGCCATATGAATGCCATGCTTTCGTGCAAGTTCAACAGCCAAAGAGGTGGGGCGTGATACACTCAAAATATACCGAACAGGGGTTGGAAGAATTTTCATCATCAGTTCATGACTGACACGTGACGACAAAACAAGAAGAAAAACGTTGTCAATGGTTTGGTCCAGAATCGTCTGACCAATCACCTTATCCAGTGCATTGTGACGGCCCACATCTTCTTTTGACGCCAGCCGGTTGAGTGATGGATCAAACAATATAGCTGCATGGGTCGATTTTGTTTGGGAGCGAAGCGGCTGACAGTTGGATAAATCATCAATACATGCACAGACTTCTGAAAATGAGAGTTTTTTTTCAATGCCTGTTCTCAGGTCTGAAATTGTTTTCCTTCGATGGTTAAACGTCCCTGCTGAAAAAGGAGTGCGAATTGAAACCGTTACCGTGTCCTCATCCCCTGAAGATACCAATGAAAACGATTTCAGGTCTGCACAGGATGAGATGAGATGATAATTGTACAATAATCCTGCAACAAGTGCTTTTTCATCACCCGGTGTGCGAATGATCTGATCAAACAGATCATTGTTTATGCAGATATTGAGAAACGCCTCAGTGGTAACAGCCATAGATTTCGCTTGCGTTTTTGTTTCATGCATATGATGGATATGAATGGTTTGAAAGGGTTCCATTTCCTGTCTCCAAAATGAATGTCTTGACATATTTAATCATTTTGACTATTGGGGCTTACAACATATCAAATTATGTGAATGATTAAAGGAGAAAATAAACATCATGAGCAATCTTGTCGAAGCATGCAATGGATGCACAAAAATTGTTGATGGCAACTGTTCTGTTTACCCAAATCCAGCATCAGTTATGCGCTGGTCTGCGGATAAAACGACAGTGGGCTGTTCTTTTAATAAGAAGGCTGAAGAAAAAGCCAAAGGAAAAGTTCGTGTAGGGCAGCAGAAACAGAAGAAAAAATAATTGCCATTATCTATGCCATCAAAAAGCTGTAAGATTGGATCATCCAATCTTACAGCTTTTCATTTACCTGCACACATCATCTAAGCATTCCCGCACACAATCCACATCAGATTTGTATTTACAGATAACATTCAAGGTCTCTCTGACCACATCAGGGGTCAAGACATTAACATTGAGGGCAATCAATGATTTTGCCCAATCCAACGTTTCCGAAATACACGGATGCTTTTTTAAATCAAGATTTCGAATATTACGAATGACATTAATCAACTGATTAATTAATGTCTGATCAATTTCTGGAATTTTTAATCCCACAATGCGTTTTTCCAACTCTTTATCCGGATAATCAATATATAAATGAAGGCAGCGTCGTTTGAGCGCATCGCTCATATCTCGGTAATTGTTTGATGTCAATAGCACAAAGGGGATTTGAATAGCTTTGCGTGTACCGATTTCCGGGATACTGACCTGAAAATCGCTCAACAATTCCAGCAAAAAAGCCTCAAATTCAGGGTCAGACTTGTCAACTTCGTCGATAAGAAGCACCACAGGCGATTCGGATGATATGGCCTGAAGTAAAGGGCGGGTCTGAATAAAACGTTCTGAAAAAAAGGCATCTTCCTGGTCTGCAATACGATCAACAGCTTCGGATAAGGTATGGGTACCCTGAATGATATCCTGAATCTTTTCTTTGACAATTTGTGTATAAAGCAATTGTTTGGCATATTCCCATTCGTAGAGTGCTTTGGCCTCATCAAGACCTTCATAGCATTGAAGTCGAATCAACTGACGATTCAGATTTCTGGCCACTGCTTTTGCCAGTTCTGTTTTTCCGACACCGGCTGGTCCTTCAATCAGAATTGGCTTTTGCGTTGCAAAGGAGAGGAAAACAACCGTTGCAATTTCTTTTGATGCAATATAATCCGCTTGTTCCAATTGTTGAATTACATCATCAATACTGGAATATTTCATTTTTTTAGATGTCCTTTCCAGGAGAATCCGTTCATCACACCGTGACATCGGCAAGCCGTGCTCACTAAAACAGGCGGGCCTGCTATTTCAACTTGAGAAAGCGCGGTATAAAGGTCGGAAAGTAGATACCCACCCACACCTGGCATCAGTTGATGACTTTGTATGACAACAGACGTGTAAGGTTCAATGGTCAAGTTCTGGAGCGTTTCAAACAAACTGTTTTGTCTGGGGAGTTGGGTATAAAAACACCGATCAACAGGCTCAGGACAATTATCCGGGCACCGAAATGTTGCATGGCTCATGTAAATTGTCCCCTTGTTTCCCAGACTCGTGTTGGGAAGATTACTTAACAGGTTATCTGGAAGATGTAAATAGCTGATGTTGTGCCTGGTAAAATGGGCAAGAATCCATTCAAAAGTGACATGCACGGGAATAGAGGGAACAATCCACAGGGAATTTTTTCGTGAAAGCATGCTTTCGGAAAGTAAATAGTCGATGCCGTCAGCACAAATGGTCTGAACAGGGTGTTTGCAAACATCTAAGCATGCCTGTAATGCAGACGAATGTCGATCAACGATTGTTATGGGTGTTTCAGGAAAAGACTCACCCAGTTTGATGAATGCCTGCTGACCAAAATGACCGGCGCCTAAAATCAAAATTTCATGATTATCAAGGTTGATCATCGGCATACAGCAACTGAATTATTTTTTTGAACATTTTTTCAGGATCAAAATCTTTAGCATTCGGTATGATGCCACCGGCCATGTCTGCATGTCCGCCACCAAAGCCAACGCCAGATAACAACTGTCGAATGAGCGTGGACACGTCCCATTCAAGGGTTTCACTTCTCAAAGAAAAATGAATTTTCTGATCATTTGCGCAAAGCATGACAAGATCGATTTCTTCGAGAGCCAAAGCAAAATCGGATAAGATTCCAAGAAGATTTTGATTGCATCCCTGGGGGAAATAACAGAACAGAACACGATCATGTCTTTTTAAATGGGTGATCAAGTATTGATAATAGTCAAGGTCACTCAGACGTATATAGTTTCTTAAAATACTGTTGACATATGGAATATCTGCAATGCGATAACAATGAAAATAAGCACACATATCAAATTCAGACACATTTCGCGTTAACAGTGCCGTATCCATATTGATACCGATCATCAAGGCCGTAGCAACATCCCTGGACATATCCACATGATGGTCAATATAATACGATGCAACAATTGAAGCACACGCACCATATTCCATTCGAATGTCTGAGAATTCAACATCATCGGGTTCAACAACCAGATGATGATCAATAACACCCACTTCATCACCAATGAGATCAGTAACATTGGTGTTTCCTTTACAACCATCAACCAGGACAATTTTATGATGTTCGTGCATGGATACTTCTGAAATGTGATGGATATGAATGTTTAAGTCTTCAATAAACCGCTTCACGGCATCTCTTTGGATTTCAGTATCAAATACGATTTCAGTAGGAATGCCATGATGAATGAAAAATTGCTGTAAAGCAAATGCTGATGCGATAGCATCGTGGTCCGGAAAATTATGGGGCTGAACATATACGATATCCTCTTTTTTTAAAAAATCGAGCAACGCTTTGACAGAAGATAAATATTTGCGAATTGTTTTCATTGGTATATACTTTTTTTAATATTTTTGCCATAAAGAATGATTTGAGTAATTTAGCAAAAAACAAGCCATTAGAAAATAAAAAAATTGCCGAATCGTTGATTTTTATCTATTATATTGATTCCTAAAAACATAGGGTGGATGAATGTTATTTAACTCTTTTGAATTTTTCATATTTTTACCAATCGTTTTTTTTATTTATTGGTTCATTACGGATAAAAATTTAAGCGTACAAAATGTGTTTATAGTGATTGCCAGTTACATCTTTTATGGTTGGTGGGATTGGAGATTTCTGTCATTAATCATATTGAGTTCACTTGTGGATTATTCTGTTGGGCTGGGCATTGGAAAAACGAATGACATAGCAAAAAGAAAGATTTTGCTATTCATAAGCATTGTTGTAAATATTGGATGTCTCGCTGTATTTAAATATTTTAACTTCTTTGTGGAAAGTTTTTACGATGTATTTACATTTTTTGGGAAACCAATATCTGACCCAATTGTACTCAATATAATTTTGCCAGTTGGTATTAGCTTTTATACATTTCAGACACTTAGTTATTCTATTGATACATATAGAAGAAAGCTCCAACCAACAAAAGATATTGTTGCATTTTTTGCATTTGTTAGTTTTTTTCCGCAGTTGGTTGCCGGGCCAATTGAAAGAGCAGTAAATCTATTGCCGCAGTTTTCTAAAAAAAGAGTTTTTAAATACGAGGAAGCTGTGGATGGAATGCGCCAAATATTATCAGGTTTCTTTAAAAAAATTGTCATTGCTGACAATTGTGCGATCTATGTGAATGATACTTTCTCTAATTATGTTGATTATTCTGGAAGCACTTTATTATTAGGCGCAATATTTTTTGCTTTTCAAATTTATGGGGATTTTTCAGGCTATTCAGATATTGCGATAGGAACCTCTCGTTTATTTGGTTTCAATTTGATGAGAAATTTTGCCTTTCCCTATTTCTCAAGAGACATTGCCGAATTTTGGCGACGATGGCATATTTCACTGACCACATGGTTTAGAGACTATGTATATATTCCACTTGGAGGAAGTCGTGGCGGAGCATGGCTCAAAATACGTAATGTATTTATTATTTTTATTGTCAGTGGTTTTTGGCATGGTGCGAACTGGACGTTTATCGTTTGGGGCGTTTTAAATGCCATCTATTTCTTACCCATAATGTTATTGGGAAAAAACAGGGTTTACACGAATACCGTTACAGAAGGGTCATGCTTACCCAGCTCTGTTGAATTAATACAAATGGGGAGAACCTTTTTCTTTACAGTGATTGCGTGGATATTTTTCAGATCTGAAACTGTGGGAGATGCCTTTGCTTATATCTCTAAGATTTTTTCTATTTCTCTATTTTCAAAACCAGAAATTTTTCCAACGCAACTGATTCTGTTCATTTTATTATTTGTGTCAGTGGAATGGTTTCAAAGAGATAAACAACATGCATTGCAATTGAGTGGTCGTCTATTCTTGTTGAAGAAAATTCGTTATTCATTTTATGTATTCATGGTTTTTTGTATATACTATGCTGGAAATTTCAATAGTTATACCTTTATTTACTTTCAATTTTAAGATTTATTTAGTGATGAAAAAATTTATCAAGAATATAATGCTATTAACGCTTATCTTTTTTCTTTTGGTATTTGCTTTGAATTTTGCAATAGGGAAGCGAAATAAAGAGCCGGTGCACTACAAATTACAATATGAGGAGTTAGTGAACCGTAAAGAAGGCAGCAATTATATAATTATGGGGACATCTCACGCGACACATGGCGTTCGCCCTTCGTATATAAATTTACCTGAGATGATCGGTTATAATTTTGCATTAAATGGAAGCAATCCTGAATTTTACTATAAATGGTATACCCAATTATTTAAAAAGACATATGTAAAGCCTGAATTCATTATATTTTGTATAGAGTGGTTTCTTTTTGATGAAAAAAAGCTTTGGAGAAGATATGAACAGGACTCCGAATATTTCCCTTTCCACATTTTCATTGATAATCTTTTAGACGACAAAGCGTATGACATCAAGATGCTCTTGCTCAATCGTTTTCCATTCACAAAGCATAAAAAAGCATCCGATTTAGTTTATCTTGTACATCATAAGCCAAATACTCGTTTTCCTCTTGATGAATTTGATAGAGGCTTTATTCCTTATGAATCCGGCAAACACCCAAATTCAGTCGAGGACATAAAAGAGCTTATTTCTCTTAAACAACTAATATTTTTTGTAAAACTCATTGACTTATTGGTAAATGAAGGGAATAAATTAATATTTGTGAATCTCCCTGAATATGGTCATATAAAGAAGTATGAGAACGTTATATCTTTTGACATTTTTAACGAAATTTCAAATAATCACGGTATACCGATGTTAAATTACAATATAGATAAAAGAACTGATATTAATCAGCAACGAGACAATTATAGTGATTGGGAACATTTAAACAGTAAAGGAAGTAAGGAATTTTCAACGGTGTTGCGTAGAGATTTGGCTGGCATTCTGAGTCACTATTGAAAGAGGATTTAAACCAATTGCTGCTGGTTATATATGTCTACCGCAGAATATAAAAATGCGCCCCTTTTGATTTCCGGTCGTTGGCTTTAGTCAGCACTGACTTTTTGGGAATGCCCCCAAAGATAAGGAATAAGGAACTCCCAAAGCTAAAGCTTTGGGACTCCACCCGAGGGGGTGCAACACAAAAAAGTTGCACATTTTTCTTAGCCCTGAAAGGGCGTTAAATACCAGCCCAGGGCAACGC
>PEAL01000258.1 GCA_002753725.1 Deltaproteobacteria bacterium | reverse complement strand
TTCAAAAAAAAATCTTCATAGCAGTTTACATTCATTTATAGAGCCCGTTGCTGAATTTAAGACGAAAAAATTTTACATCAGAATTGATAAACTTGAAAATGATAACTATCGATATGCAGTATGGCCTGTTGAAAAGTCATCAAAAGAAAAACCGGACATGATAATAAATAATGGCAAGATGGGTCGTGACAGAGGCGTTGATATCTATACTTTCACTAATGGAAATTATCATTATTCCTGTAAATTGTTTTGGGATTTTGATGAAACATATGGGGATCTTGAAGTATATAAAAAAGAAAAACTTTTATTAAGTCAGCCTATAATAAAAAGGATTAAATAGAATCGTGTGTGCTTGTCTTGCTTGTGGGGCATAGCCGTCAGGCTAAGACATCGACAGGCACATAACTGCTTGATTTTTAAAAGAGTGGATTAAATTTTCAGAAGAAAATTGATAAGGATCAGAAAAATATGTTTCAACGCAATCGACTTGGATTTATTTTGGTTTTTCTTCTCTTGAGTTTTTTTTTATTTTTTATTATTTGGGGAGATCAGGGGGTGATCGATCTTTTTGAATTTCAAAAAGAGTATCAAGAACTCAGCCAACACAGTGCTGTAATAGAACAGGAAAATGTTAATCTTCACCGAATCATCGAACGGTTGAAACATGACCCTGAATATGTTGAACGAATCGCCCGAACAGAATTGGGGATGGTTCAGAAAAATGAAACCATACTTCAGTTTTCAAGGAGAAAACAATGAGTCATATTATTGTCACAGAAACTTTGGCGAAATTATATATCAAACACGGTGTGCTGGATAAAGCCAAAGAAGTGTATTCATTATTGCTTGAACAACATCCGGTCCGAGACGACTATAAAGCCATTATTGAGGATTTAGAGGGCCAGATTGATCAAATGGAGACACCTCCATCAGATTATCGGGAAACCCTTGACCAGGGATTTGCCAAAGATCAAAATGGCATGGCGCTCAATGATGCTTTGGATGCATTTGATGATCACCAGGCACAAGATTCACCGAATAAAAAAATACATGATCCTGAAATTTTGGATCAGATTATGCTCATGACCGAGTATGAGTCACTGAGTCCGATGGAAGAAGCAGATATTCCATCTCCTTTGAGCATACCGGCAAAAGCGATAAGCGATTCATTAGAAATGGATGAGCCATTGAAGCGGATGATCAACCAATGGTTTGATTTATTATTGATTAAGCGGAAGATGAATCAACTCAATCGATTAAAACAACGAATCCATTGACCCGTCATTTATGGCAGATTTTAAAACGCATTTAGGCACAGCTTCTGTTGTCAGCATGCTATCGGCAACAGTGTTTTATGGTTCCGGAACAATAGGACCTCAAGAGGTGGTTTTATATTTTTGTTTGGGAACCTTCAGTGGCACATTGCCTGATATTGATTCTGATACATCAACTGCACTGAAAAACTTTTTTAACTTTCTGGCGGTATTTCTGTCGTTTCTCGTTTTGTTTGTTCGAATAGGCCGTCTGTCTATTGTTGAAATGATGATCATCTGGGCTGCGGTTTTTTCCATTGTCCGATATGGTGTTTTTCAAATTTTTACATGGTATACAGTTCATCGCGGTCTGTTTCACTCCATTCCTGCCGCTCTGACATGGGGGTTGCTCATCATTGTTATTGGTGACCTTTTTTTCAATATGCCCCCCATAAGAGCATGGATGAGTGGTTTTTTTGTCTGTTTGGGGTATATCAGCCATTTGGTACTGGATGAAATTTACAGCATTGAATTTTCATCTGCGCGAATCAAGTGGACCTTTGGAAGTGCATGCAAGCTATTTAATCTGGACAACTGGCATTATTATGTTTATCTTTATATCGTTCTTGGAATTTTATTTTATTTGGCACCCGATTCAGGCCCATTTTTTAATCAGTTTACCAGTGGAACCTTTGTTAAAGGCATGACCCAAAATTTATTCCCAAAACATGGATGGTTTTCTGCATTCTATAAATGAACTCATTTAATTGGCCGACCAGTATGCCAAAAAATGCTGCGAATCTGGAATGGTAATTTTAATAAACAACAAGAAAAATATATTTATATATTGAACCTTTTATATCATGGAAAGCAACAATATTTTCATCCATTATTGGATCATACAGTCATGTTTTTTTAGACAGTTTAATTTATTATAATGTAAAACCTTTTGAGCCATGAAAATTTTTTTTGAATATGTAAAATTAGCAATAATAACTTGGGGATTGTGTTGTTCTCTTCTCCTTTCCCCATTTTTTATTTCCTATTGTTCTTTTTTCCAAAACTGATTAGCGAGGCTTCTTCAATTGCAAGCAAGGTTAAACTAAACAAAGTTAAGGCTGGAGCATACTTAAAAAATTGTAATAAATACAGGACCAATATTAGCTATAATTGCCGGTTTTGGAAATTTGGACATTTTAGAACCTTTATACAAAAAAATTTTAGTTCCTTATGAAGTATGTCAAGAAATTATTGCTGGAGCTGACTACAATATTATTAGTTTTTATTGTACCATTTTGTAGATCAGAAATTCCTACAGAGGAGTTAAACTCACTTGTTGACATTTATTTTAGTACAGATGGTGCTAATTGGAGTAGCCAGACTGTAAAAAAAAAATGAGGCACAGCGAATATCATGGATAAAAAAGAACACCTCTTCAATGCTGCTATGATTGCCATGAAGCAATGTATGGCACTTTCATCCAAAGAAAGCTTGTTGGTTGTTTCAAATATTGAAACCAATGAAATCGCACAAGCTTTGTTTGAGGCCGGTCAACGGTTTACATCCGATAGCCGGTGGATTGTCTATCCCACAGGAAAAATGAGTGGAGAGGAACCCCCATCATGGGTTGCAGACGCCCTAAAACTTGCAGATGTCGTTGTGGCGCCAACTCAAAAAAGCATTTCACATACACGGGCCAGACGAGACGCCTGCGAAAAGTACAAAACACGCATTGCAACCTTACCGGGCATTACAGTAGATTCGTTTATTCGGGGGTTGAGTGCCGACTATTCTGAAATCAAGAGACTCTCAGAACGTGTTCAACAGGCATTGGCAAGTCACCAAAAAGCAGTGATCACCTCTCCATCTGGAACCAACTTAACCATTACTTTGGGAAATCCCCCCATCAAATCCATTGGCCAAATTACCCAACCTGGAGCATTTTCAAATCTTCCAGATGGTGAAAGTGAGCTGGCACCAACCACTGCCGATGGTATACTGGTGGTGGATCGATGTGGCGATTATATCACTGAGCCAACAAAAATAACAATTTCTGATGGTTATATTACAAATATTGAAAAAAGTTCATCCGGAGACCGGTTTTCTCATCTGATTGATACTGCGATGGAAAAAGAGGGTAACACCAATGCCCGGTACATTGCTGAATTTGCCATTGGTACCAATCCCAGTGCAAGAATTACTGGAAATATTTTGGAAGATGAGAAAGTTCTGGGTACCTGTCATATTGCATTTGGTGATAATACCAGTTTCCCGGGTGGAAAAAATGAAAGTGTTTTACATATTGATACCATTGTCATCTCACCCACCATTCTTTTGGATGGTGAAATGATAGTGGACAATGGACAATTAAAAATTTAACCGGTCTGTGTTTGAAGTTAAACTGAATAAAAGACAATACTGTGCGAACATTTAAAGTGATGGTTTGATTTTAAGGAAATAGAAAATGTATGAAAGAAGCATAAATATATCATTTCCAGTAAAAGAAAATATTTTGTTATTAGTAAAAGGAACAAAAAAAGAATTCACAAACGAAATATTGTTTTTATCTGCTTTATATTTTTACAGAAAGAGACGGCTATCTCTTGGCAAAGCAGCAGAATTAGCAGGTTATAAAAAAAACGAATTTATCGAAAAACTCCAAAGTGAGGATGAGTATATTTTTGACTACAATGAAGAAGAACTTGATGAAATATTTAATGATGCAAAGATAATTAAATGAAGACAATATCGGATACCATTGTCATCTCACCCACCATTCTTTTGGATGGTGAAATGATAGTGGACAATGGACAATTAAAAATTTAACCGGTCTGTGTTTGAACAGACGCATAACAAATCAATAATGGAGGATTAAAACATGTATAGAATGGTATTGATGACAGCTTTTATGGTTTTGGGTTTGGTCTTTTCAGGGTGTGTTGTTTCTAAGTCTACATATATGGCTCTTGAAAAGGATTTTCAAGACCAGCTTGCACAAAGCAATCAGCAACTCAATGAATTTAAAAAACAAATTGAGCGGCTTGAAGTTGAACTGAATAAAAGCAAAACCAACTTTTCCGGCCTTGAGGTTGAAAAGCGAAAACTTGAGACAGAAAAACTTCAACTGTCAAGTAATATCGATAATATCAAAGATAATATCGAGCAATTAAAAGATGACTTACAACGTAAACAAACCATCATTACAACACAAAAGAAAGTCATTGCTCAGGTCAATGAGACCAAAAAAAATATTGAGCACTCTTTAAAAAAACAAATTGCTTCTCAGGAAATTAAGCTGGAGGAAATGGAGGGGAAGCTCAAATTGACATTTGTCGATAAAATTTTATTTAACTCCGGTAGCGCAGATCTCAATGTCAAAGGAAAAGAAGCCCTGCTTCAAATTGCTGATACCTTGAGAAATCAAACACAAAACTATAATAACATTCGTGTGGAAGGTCACACAGACAATATTCCTATTGCCGATGGTCCCATCAAAAAAATATTTCCATCCAACTGGGAACTGTCATCCGCTCGTGCCATTTCAGTCATTCGTTTTTTAGAAGTGGAGGGTGGGATTGATCCAACGCGTTTATGTATTTCTGCCTATAGTTATTATCGACCGGTGGATACCAATGATACACCTGAAGGGCGGAGTCAGAATCGTCGGATTGAGATTATTTTGACACCTTAATGTCATCATTTCAAATCCAATCTAGGAACGAGAACGGATGGATTCTATTCGCTTTACAGATAAGGATATTTCTCTCAATAAAGATAAAAATATAACGGATGAAGCGCCCCATATTCTTATTATTGAAAATGATACAGATAATTTGCAGCTACTTGAAAATAAACTTAAAATTAATAATTTTCGTGTATCAGATGCTTCCAGTCTCATTGATGTTTACCACATGATTGAAACGGACGCTGTGCCAGATCTAATATTATTGACAACGATTGAATCGGGTGACCAGTATATTGAAAGCTTGAAACAATTCAGAGAGAAATATCCTCAAAATATTCTGCCGATAATTATTTTTACTCACCGAAAACATATCGCAAAATATATCATTAAACTGCTTAACGCAGGCATTAATGATTATATTTCCAGACCGATCGTTATGCAAGAGCTGATCGCTCGACTGACAACGCATATTCGTCTGGCTCAATTGAATAAAAATTTAAAAAAAATTGCTGTCCATGAATATATAGAGCAAACCAAAATAGAAGAAAAAATAAAGCAAATAAAAGAAAAATATCAGGAAAGGCATATTAAAGTTCTATTGGTTGATGCCCATATTGTTTTTGGAAAAATCGTTACGGAGATGCTGGCATCCGAGAATGACATTGACTTTTTTTATTGCCAGAATGAAAGAAAAGCCATTGAAACAGCAGAAAAAATTATCCCTGATGTTATTCTTCAGGATATAGAGCTGCCGCATATTCATGGTTTAGCACTCGTTTGTTTATACAAAAAAAGAAAAAAATTAAACACAATACCGGTCATCCTTCTCTCAGAAAGAAATGCCCCTTCAACAAAAACCTGTAGTTTTTCCATAGGCGCTTGTGATGTTCTTGTTAAGCCACTGAATCGTAATGTGCTGTTAAATCGAATACGATATCATGCAGAAAAAAGTAAGACCATCACCGCTAAAAAAAAGGATGGAAAAACAACATTTTTTCATGCACAGCACCTCCCGTTATTCAATCCCAAACACATCAATATCAATGATTACAGACAATCAAAAAATATAGATGCCAATTCGACAATAACCGTACTGCTTGTCGATGATCAGGCGTTTATTGGAAAAATTGTAGGGCAATATCTTAACAGTGAGAAAGATATTGACTATTATTTTTGTCAGGATCCATTGATGGCCATCGATGTTGCATTGAGAATACATCCAACAGTGATTCTTCAAGATCTTACGATGCCTAAAATTGATGGTTTGAGTATGGTCCGTGCCTATCGAGATCAAGACGGGTTAAAAAGAACGCCTCTTATCGTTCTTTCTTCTCAGGACAAGGCAAAAGTGAAGGATGATGCGTTTTCCCTGGGAGCCAATGATTATATGGTCAAACCCCCAGATAAAATAGAATTAATCGCCAGAATTCGATACCACTCTAAAGCATACAATACTATTTTACAATTGGATGAAGCATATAAAGAAGTTAAGTGTCAAAGGACTGAGCTTGAAATCAGAAATAATTTTATTAAAAGAACTTTTGGACGTTATCTGTCAGATGAGATTGTATCCAGCATTTTAGATACTCCGGAAGGCCTTAAATTAGGGGGAGAAAAACGAAAAGTGACCATTCTGATGTCTGACCTCAGAGGTTTTACAACGATTGGAGAGCAATTACCGCCTGAAGATGTATTATCTATTATTAATATCTATCTTGAAATTATGACAGAAATTATTATGAAATATGATGGAACCATTGACGAATTTATCGGTGATGCGATTTTAGTCATGTTTGGGGCACCACTATTAAAAGACAATGATGCCATCAGAGCCGTTGCTTGCGCATTGGAAATGCAAACATCCATGGACAGGGTGAATACAATGAACGAACAATATGGATATCCAACAGTTAAAATGGGGATTGGAATCAATACTGGTGATGTGGTTCTTGGTAATATCGGTTCAGACATGCGATCAAAATATGGCATTGTTGGCAGCAATGTGAATTTAACATCCAGAATTGAATCCTATACGGTTGGCGATCAAATTCTCATCTCTGAAACAACATATCAGGAATGCGGGGCGCTCGTAAAAGTAAAAGATACAATGAATGTTATGCCAAAAGGCGTAAAAGAACCCATCACTATTTATGATATAACGGGGATTGCAGGCGACTACAATATTAACCTTCCTGAAAGTACCTACGTAGAATGTAAACTTCTTGAATCTCCAAAAGAGATACAATTGTCTGTCGTGGATGGCAAAGCAAATGGCAAAACATCGTACAAAGGCAAGATTCTTAAATTTGCAGACAATATAATGGAGATTCAAACGGATGCTTCATTGGAACAATTATGGAATATTAAAATATCATTATGCCGCAGCTCCGGTGAAGGAACAAATGGCGATATGTATGCAAAAATCGTTGAATGTTTTGAAGATTCAACATGTTCCCTGTCTTCTTTCAAAATTAATCTGACATCTGTTTCACTGGAAGCTGAGGCAGCATTGAAAGAATGCGTTTTGATAAGTTCAGAACTCTTGATCTCAGACCAAGTCGATAATACTACATATATAAAAATATAATAAATAATCGTATGAACTTGTGGAATAAGAAGTAATTTATTTTTTTTTCTTGCAACCGGAA
>PEAL01000257.1 GCA_002753725.1 Deltaproteobacteria bacterium | reverse complement strand
TTAATTTCAAAAAAACTCATTTTTTTCTTGGATCAAGGAGGTTTTATTCTATATACTTTGAAAAAATTTAAATACATGATGGCTCTCCCTGTACATTTAGGAATACTTGAACAATAAGTTTCCCATTTCATAAAAAGTTAATTCTATTTTTTTTGAACCAGGATTACGCTGAAGAAGATGAAGAAGATGAATTTAAAGTGTTTTATTTCATCTTAGGAATACTCGAAAAATAAGTTCCCCATGTTAGATTGGAGTCCCAAAGCTTTAGCTTTGGGAGTTAAAGAAAAACAACGCATTGAAAATCTAAGGAACTTCCAAAGCTAAAGCTTTAGGACTCCACTATTCATCGAATTAAGGATCGTGTCTCCGAAATTAAAATGGGGAACTTATTTTTCGAGCATTCCTTAGTGTCAAGGACTAAACTCTTACTGACAACGTGAGAAATGTGAAAAAAGTGTTATATAATGACTTTATTCTTTAGATTTATTATTAATATTTAATATTTTTTATAGCTACCCAAACATGTCTTCTTAATCTTCCAAGAATTATAGAAGGTAAAGAGTAATTAAATCAGGGGGGTGTATTTCAATCGGTACGTTTAATCATTCATCGTTTACTCTTTGTATATTTCATATTTAATATCCTAATGGATTATATTTTTTGAGAGGTTATAATTTATTTCATTATCTTTGTCAATCGCATATGTATGTGTAGTTTTTATAACTGTAAATTATTGTTACAGCAAAAAACTTCAATAAGCTTATGAAGATTTCACCAGGCCCAACAGTTGCCCCAACTGCTTTGTTTTTTGGGTCAGCTGATAATATCGATCCAGATATTCATCCATTTCACTATTTCTGGCTGCCTGCTCCATTGCAAGAGATTCACTTCTTAAAACGTTGCTGCCAATATCTGCGCAGGCGCCTTTAATTCCATGCGCGATTTTTTCTACGTTTTTATGATCTTTGTTATCTATCGCAGCTTTGAGGGCGTTTAACTGGGGTTGTATATCGTTGATAAAAATGGACAATACCGTTTGTATTTCTGGCAGGTCATTGCCTACATATGAAGCGATATGATTGATATCCATAAGGCCCAGGTCGGTCGCATCAGATAATCGTCGTTTTAAAGAGATATCAACGCTTTTTTCAGAACAATACTTTTTTAAAAGACTGGAGATATCATCCTGTTGAATGGGTTTGACCAGATATCCGGACATTCCACACTCAATGCATCGATCCAGATCTTTTTTATAAGCATTGGCTGTGATAGCAATAATCGGCGCATTCTGTGCAAGATTTTCTTTTTGAATGATTGTGGCAGCATCATAACCATTCATCACAGGCATCTGACAATCCATCAAAATCAAGTCAAACGCTTTCTTTTTCAATAGTTCAACGGCAATTTTGCCATTATTTGCTATTTCTACAGTACATCCCAATCGGCGCAATAATTTTGAAGACACATATTGATTGGTGGCATTGTCTTCTACCAGAAGAATATTTGCGGAATAGTGTTGTTCTGATGCTCCGCCAGATGCGTTCATATATGACAGTGAATCTTTGGGAATGTCTTTTTCATCAATGGGGATCAGAGGGAGGATCACTGAAAATAGACTTCCCTGACCATGCTTGCTGTCAACAAACAGTTCACCATTCATTTTTTTGACAAGTTTTTGAACAATTGAAAGTCCCAGGCCTGTGCCACCATATTGAATGGCAATGGTGTTTTCTGCCTGGGCATATTTTTGAAAAATTCGGGTCAATGCAGATGCTGTCATCCCAATGCCTGTATCTTTCAGCGATATTTCTACAGGCATTTCTCCTTCTTTTACAGGGTGGCCTTCTTTTGTACCAATGGCCAGAACAATTTGTCCCTGTTCTGTAAACTTGACGGCATTACTCACCAGATTGACCAAAATTTGTCGAATGCGCAATGCATCACCTGAAAATGCAAGGGGTAATTTCGAATCATAGTGGATATCAAACGCAACGCCTTTTTTCAATGTATTGGATTGAAACATGCGGTGAATATCTTTGACAAGTTTGTAAAAATGAAACGGCATAGTGAGCAAATCCAGTTTTCCCGCTTCAATTTTTGAAAAATCCAGAATGTCATTAATTAAATGAACCAGTCCCTGGGCTGAAGAATAAATGGTTTCCAGGAATTCTTGCTGCTCGACATTCAACGGTGTTGACCGTAAGAGATCTATCATTCCAATGATGCCGTTCATGGGGGTTCTAATTTCATGAGACATGCCCGCTAAAAAATCACTTTTTGCTTTGTTAGCGTTTTCAGCAGCCAGTCTTTCTCGCTCCATGCGTTCTTTTTCTTTTCTTTCGGTAATATCAATAATCGCACCTTCATAAAATTGAACGCGCCCTTGTTTATCAATGATGCTTTGTGCGGCAACAGTAATCCATATATCACGGCCATCTTTAAGATGACATTGTGTTTCAAATCCTGAAATTCTTTTAAATTTTTGGATAATTTCTAAAATGCTTTTGATCGCCTTTGAATCAATGATTTTACCGGATAAAATATTGGGTATTTCTTTGTTCAGTTCTTCCAGAGAAGAAAAATTTAATATGGACAGCATGGCTGGATTCACCCGAATAAATTGTCCTTTAAAACTCAAGCGAAAAATGCCCTCAATAGCATTTTCCACCAAAGACCGATACTGATATTCAGACTGCTTGAGTGCATCATACAAACGCGCATTTTCTATAGATACTGCGGCCTGTGCGGCAAGCAGTTTTAAAGTTTCTACGTGCGTTTGTGTAAAAATCCCGGACGTTAAATTGTTTTCCAGATAGACCATTCCGGTCAGACCTTTTTTCCGGATAATAGGAATACACATAATGGATTTTGATTTTGTTGATAATACATGAGGATCATTCATAAACCGAATATCACCCGATGCATCTGAAATAACAAGATTTTCATGTGTTCTTGCAACGTAATTAACAATGGATTGAGACAGATGATGAGAGGATGTCACAGATTGGCTGCACATTTGAATCGTATCTGATTGTTCTGGATTCATTTCAGCTTCGATAATCCAGTCTGAATCAGCCTGTAAAATCAAAAACCCTTTTTTTGCACAGGCATGTGCAATGACTGTTTGCATCAGTTTGCTCACAAGATTTTGATAAACAATTTCACCGGAAAGGGTCTGTGACATCTGAATAATTGCATTCAAATCAATGACATCCGTTGAATGGGGTGGAGACATCTGTTGGCCTTGAGGCAGAATGTTTCTATCCAAGGCATTTTTCATCAACAATTGCGGGTATAATTTTTCTAAATGTGCGACCTTGGCATAGGCGCCCCATCTTGAATAGCAATAGATAGCATCCCACATGTAAATACTGGCGATTCGATTCCGATGTTCAACATAATAAAAAACGGCTGCACGTTCATTCGCCAGGGCCTGATCATTCATGTTACCATTTTCCCGAGCCAAATCAATCGCCTGATCATAAAAGGACATGGCTTGATCGGTATTTTTTAATGCACGCGCTTTCTCGGCACTGACCAATGCATAATAATGGGAAAAATTTTTAGGCGCCTGTGATGTCCATTTGGCCAGTTTTTCTATATACAGATCGACGGTTTCAATGATCCTTTCTTGATGCTCTGATGATTTCTCAGGATATAGCGAAAATAACGTCAAGGATGCATATAAATATAAAATGGGTTTGATAATGCTATAATGAATGATTTCTGTTTTATTTTGTAAAAGATTTAAATAGTTATTGGCGTATGGATATGCTGAAAAATGATAGGTGATGATCAAACGATATAAGATCAATTGTTCTTTAAGATGATAACTTTTTTCAGAGGTTGAAATATTGATTGGGCTTTGGATATTCAAGGAGTCAGTAATTCCTGATCCGATAAAGGTATGAATCAGTTGCTGGATATCTTCCAGAAATATATGCGCAGCACCGGGTGAAATCTGATCCAGTTGGCTTTCAAATTGATGGCATTCCCATTCAATGTCAGTTAATTTTTTACCCGCAAAAAAAGCATGAAAAAAATAGGCCCGAAGACAATAGATACAATATTCAAATTCACCGCTTTTAACACCGCGCTCATACCCTTTAAGCAACATGATCAATCCATCACTAATAGGATATTTCCAGGGAAAGACAAACGTATATGCAAGAAAAATTGCCCGTATATGAAATGCATCGTTTTTCAGGCGTTCACCCAGGCGTAAGCCCTGTTCTGCAATCTCAATGGCCATATCGATATTTTTTTCGATTCTGCATAACAGCGCAGCAAATGCACAAAAAGCACTCACCGATTGAACAGTATTCCCATAATCCAGTATTAACGCCATTTGTTTGCATACAATATCAGAATACATTTCAGGGTTGACCAAAAACACCGGGGCATGGATTGCAGAAAAAATACGCATGATGGTTCGTTTATTGGAATCTTTCATGTCAGGCAGGTTTGACAATGATTGTATTTTGAGTTTTTCAATGCGTGAAAAAATAGTAAAAATATCTTCATTTTTTTGTACTTGTGACTGAATCGATAAAGAAATACCAAACTGATTTAACACGTCTACGCCGATTTTGACTGCCTGATCTGGTTTATTTTGGGCACCATTGGCATAGATCATCAATTCCTGAATCCTTGCTTTCTGCTGACTATTTTCGCAAAACGTCAGTGCTTTTTGGGAATATGAATCAACCTGATCAAACAACCCCATAAGCAATGCACATCGTGAAGCCTCGTAATATAACGAATAGACCATGCTGTGATTCACCGTTGCCTGTTGGGATTCTATCCATTCGATAGCCTTGATAAAATATTGATACGCCGGTTCAATGGCTGATATTTTTCTGGCTTGTGTGCCTGCTTTGAAATTCATCTGAATGGTTTTTTGAAGATCAAAAGGAGGATGAATATAATTGGCCTGATTCAGTTGATTGACAATAAAGAAGATGTCTTCACTGGATGGATCAATGTGTGAGTGTAACATGCACGCAATTTGAAAATGCATGTGTTGTCTTTTTTCAAAAGGATTGCCTGTATAAAATGCCCTGTAGATGCGTTCATGAGAATACCGATATTTTATTTTTGTTTTTGAACCCGGGTTAAAAGTATCCAGTGTTTGATGGTTAAAATCCGTTATAACCGGAAGGATCAGGCCTTTGGTGACAGCATCCCACAAAAGGACAGAAACCTCTTTTTCTGATTTTTTACAAACCGTTGATAAACATTCTTGAGAAAACTCATATCCAATACAGGCGGCCCATTGAAGGATTGATCGGGTGGGTGGATCCAGTTGTTGAATCTTTTCAGTCATAAAATCAACAACATTTTCAGTAATGGTCTGACTGGAAATGGCTTTTAGATCCCATTGCCATTCACCCATGACATGATGATAAAACAAAAAACCATCATGATGAAGTCTAACGAGAAATTCACGCATAAAAAATGGATTACCACCGGTTTTTTCTTGAATGATACGTGACAGTTTAACCACTTTTGATTGAGACATTTCCAGTGTTTGTGCAAGAAATAATTGAATATCAGAAAGCGATAATGGCATAAGTTCAATCGGATGGATAGATCGTTTTGAATCATTGCCAGGGCATATTGTTTCTAACAGAGGTTTCTTCTGATCATCAGTGACACGGTAGGCAAGCAACACCATGATATACGCTTTATTGATCAAAATCAATTCTTTAAGAAATCGCATGGATGAGGGATCAATCAGATGAACATCATCCAGAAAGATAACCAGTGGACGAATCAGTCGTGAAACATCAGAGAAAAATGCACTGATGGACTGAACCAGGGTTCTCGCTGCTGGAATGACACTCGTATTGATGGTCCATGTTTGAGAATCATCAAAAAAATATTTAAAATCAGGAATAAGAGAAACCAATGATTTCGCATTGATCGCAGGGTTTTTTTGAATACAGGTTTTCAATTCTGCTAACCTCAGTTCATCTTCACTTAAAAGGTAATGGGCAAGTTCTGTAAACGCATTGACAAAAGCGTGATAGGGTTTTTCAGGTATACTCATAAATTTTCCACGAATACAATACCCGCCTTTTTGGGTCATATATTGAATGGCATCCTGAGCAAGGGATGTTTTTCCTATACCCGCTGGTCCAGTGATTTCAATAATCTGTAAAAGACTCCCTTTACGATCCTTTAATTTAAGTAATTGATTGCTTTTGCGATTTTTTTTCAGGTTATTGAAGATTTCAATGAGTGTATGTTGTTTTTCCTTTTGTCCAAAATGAATTTTTTTAAAAACAAGGTATTTTCCGTGATCTTTTTGAGCTATATCAAATGAATGAATAATACCATTTTTAACCAGCATCTGACGACATCGGGCAATATCGGATTTCAATCCCTCAGCACTTTTATAGCGATTTTCAGGTGCTTTGCTCAGAAGTTTCATAACAATCTCAGACAAAACAGCAGGAATCGGATCCCCCGCTTTTCCTCTCATTTCCTCCGGTGGCTTTGGATATAATGACGTATGAGAATGCATAAGTTCCATTGGATCCGTTGCTGTAAAGGGTAACGTTCCGGTCAGGAGTTCATAAAATATAATACCCAGGGCGTAAAAGTCGCTGGCATAGTCAGCTGCCCGCTGGTCACGTCCAGCCTGTTCTGGAGAAATATAGGCCAAAGCCGATGTATTCCTCCGCTCAAACACAGTTTTTAAAGACATCTTTCCATGCAAGGCTGCCTGTTTAAATCCAATTAAACGAGTATCAAGGGTCTCCGGATGGATAAGGATATGTTCGGGATGAAGTCCCTGGTGAACAATATCAGCCGAATGAACCGCTTGAAGGGTATGGATTAATTGATCTGAAATTGTCAAAAAACAATCAAGATGGATGCGCGTATTTCGTTGATACGCTTTAAGTGTCATGGCATGAAAATCTTCCAGTATCATAACAATAGTATTATGATATTTCTGAATTCCTTTGACAGAAATAACGCCCGGAACATCGATGAGCCGCTGAAGCATTTCATATTCGTGATAATAATGCTTAAGTTCTTCATCTGTGGGATAAGCCACACTGAGAATTTTTAAAATGACAGATTCATTTGTCTTTTTAGAGATAGCCTTGTAAATCAGCGTTTGATCATTTTTATAGATTTCAATGATACTCTTATAGTTTGGAATGGTTATCATTCTTTAATGCCTTCATGAAATCGACTCTCAAGAAAATCGATCGGTTAGCGGGAAAGGTTTCAAGTGTCGGTGTAATCTTATTTCAATTTACAGGCCAAACACAATTATTTCTTGTGTGCAGCACAAAAAACTTAGGAAAGCTCGACAATCAACAAAGGTTATGTTTTAATCAGATAAATAATGAAGGGCTACCAATTGGAAGTGGTGCAATGGAAAGTGCTATTCGAAGAGTGGTTAATTTGGGGCTGAAGAGTGCATCAACTGGGTGCAACACAAAAAAGTTGCACTTTTTTCTTAGCCCTGAAAGGGCGTTAAATACCAGCCCAGGGCAACGCCCTGGGTAATGGCATAGAGGTGTTTTAGCCCTGAAAGGGCGGCACATATTACAACTTAATCATAATATTATGTAACGCCCTTTCAGGGCTATATTTTAT
>PEAL01000256.1 GCA_002753725.1 Deltaproteobacteria bacterium | reverse complement strand
ATGCGTATGCTTGCCTTTTCTATCCAAAATAAAATATTCTTTGACGCCGGCTTGTTCATATTCTTTTTTTTTTCTTATTGTATCCCGTTCGATTTCAGATTTCCTACTGTCTGATAAAAATTCGATACATATATCGAATATACCTTTATAGGTACAATCAGAACCTTTCATTTTCAAAGAATTTTCGGCAATCAAAGCAAGATCCGGTTTTCGAATTTTTATCCCGGATCTTATTGCCATTCTAAAACCGATTTCACTTGAAATAGCCTGAACATTTTTTTCCACAGACATATATTCATTCAACAATTGGTTAAAAAATCTTTCCAAAGCACAGCCATTACAATCAGACACAGGTTTCACCTCCAGTTTTCCATTATTCCATTCATAAAGCGTATCTTCATAGTAAAGATCCCAGTAAACATCCTCGGGCACAGAAAGACCATCCAGTTTTGGTTCATCATCAATATCAAGCGGATATTGTTGCCTATGGTATTTTTTTAGGCGAATTTCTGGTTTAATGGGGTTGATTGGAAGGTCAGGCCTGAAATATTTATTGAAAATGGTATGATTCAATTGTCTTTGGGCAACAGGCATGTATTTGTCTCCATATTTTGTTATGTGAAAAATTCTTCTTTTCTGAGAACTTAGGAATCAATATTTAATAACGTTCCCTTATATCAATCGCTCAATCACTTCCAACAAATTACTCTGGTCAAAATTACTTTTAACAATATACGCATTGGCTCCTGCATCAATACCGCGTTTTCGATCTTCTGGAGATTGCAAGCTGGTCACGAGAACAACCGGTGTTTCACCGCGTTGTTTATCGTCCCTGATTTTTTCTGTCAACTCAAACCCATTCATTTTAGGCATTTCCACATCAGATACCACCAGATCAAAATGGCCTGTTTTAAAACTTGTATAAGCATCCAGACCATCAACGGCAGTGGATACAATATATTCTGCTGATTCAAGAATATTTTGAATGAGCATTCGAGAGGTGATTGAATCTTCAGCAACCAGAATAGACTTCCCTTGTGTCGTGTCTGCTTTTTTCTCGTCTGTAACAAAGGATCGAATCAAGGATGATTTTCCTGAAGATTGTATTAAATCATGGACATTGAGCATGGGAACAACTTTTCCCGAACCGAGTATGGTTGCACCAGCAATATTTCGAACACGACTCAATTGTTTACCTAAGCTTTTAACCAGGACTTCCTGTTCGCCAAGAACTTCATCAACACGGCACGCAATAAGTTTTCCGGAAACTTCCAGGACAATCACTGTAATGAATTCTTTTTTTTCATGGGCTTCCATTACAGGTATCTCTAAAAGATCAGATAAAGATACAAAAGAAATAACCTCGCCTTCAAGTGTGATTGTCGCTTTGTTTTCAACGGTTTTGACAGATTTGGTTTCAACCCGCATTACTCGTTCCACATATGTTACAGGGACAACAAATAATTTATTATGCAATTGTATCAAAATTCCTCTTGATGTGGCCAGTGTAATTGGAACCTGAATTTGAAAGGTTGTGCCTTGTCCGATGAAACTTTCCACTGTTACCATACCACCTAATTTTTGAATCCGTTCCTGGACAATGGCAAGTCCCAAACCTCTACCAGAGATTTGAGTGATAATCGGACTGGTGGATAATTCCTGTCGAAAGATCAGCGCAAGGTTTTCTTTTTCCGTCAGATTGGCAGCATCTTTTTCTGTAATCATCCCTCGTTTAACAGCTTCGCGTCGGACACGCTCCAGATCAATCCCTTTGCCATCGTCCTCAATAATAATATCAACTTTGTTGCCCAGAACATGAGAGATGGAAAGAGTTAAAGTGGCCCTTTTCGATTTTTTTAATTGATTGCGCACTTCCGATGTTTCAATGCCATGATCAATTGAATTTCGAAGCAGATGTGTCAGGGGGTCTTTCAATTCTTCAAGAATGCGCCGATCAATTTCCACCTCATTACCAGTAATATTAAAATCGACTGTTTTAGATTGTTCACGGCATAAATCACGAACCATTTTGGGGAATATTTGAGATAACGACGAAAACGGCTGCATTGTCACTTTCTTCATGTCATCCAGAACATCATCAATCATGATACTCAACGATCGCTGATCTTTTGCTGAAATGTCTATCATTTTCTTGATTTGCTGCTCAAGAGATATGATATGTTTTTGATTCCAATCTAAAAAAGATTCCAGTTTTTTTAAGTGTTCCTGATTGCGCGGTTCAGTTTTGCTACCGCGTGTTTTTCTACGAATCCAGCGAAAAGTGGACTCCTCGGTCAGCCATCTTTTTTTCCATGTTTCAAACGAAAGCATGGTGGCTTTCAAACTTCTTAAATGTTGTCCTGAAGCCAGTTTCAGCGAAACAAGTTCTTCAACTTTGAGCAATAAAGAATCCAATTTCTGAGTAGAAATTCGGACCGTTTCTTCTATCATGGATTTTTCGGTCTTTTTTGAGGGAACCTTCTGTTCACAGTTGTTTGGCTGAGGTTCGGGTTGCGATGCAGGGATTTTTTTTACAGGAAATGCGTTATCATTTCTTAAAACCTCTTCTGTTATTGAATCTGTTGGCATATCGGGAAGTGATATGTTTTCACCTTTTCTTGTTTCAGTAATGTTTGTTTCAGGGGGGGCAGCGATGGGGAGCTGAGAAGTATTGTGCATATCTGCTTTGGATGTATTTTTGACAAAGTCTGATTTATCCTTATCCATTACAACAGGTTCAGATCTGGATGGATTGGAATGGTGTGATTTTTTTTCAGAATTGCTATGAACCGATTGAATGCTTGAAAAAAGGGTGTCAGATTCAGGTTGTGATTTAGAATCGCTGATTTTTTTTTTCACAGGCTCATCAAGGCCCAATCGAATATGCTCAAGTGTTTTGTAAATAGAATTGATCTCTGAAGCATGATTACTTTCAGGATCGTTCAAAAGCGTTTCAATAAGTTCTAATCCAGAGAGAAGCACATCAAACATCTCTGATGAAAAAACAATGTCTTTACGTTTCAAGGCTGAAAAAACTTCCTCAAAAGCCTGGCATAAGGTTTCAATATCCGAATAATTGACAGCCCGTGCAGCCCCTTTCAAGCTATGAGCTTCACGAAAAACCACATCTAAGGTTTCCGTGTTGCTTTCACCGTGATCATAAGATTTTTCCAATGCAAGCAGGCTTGAAGAAATGGATGTCAATCGTTCGGATGCTTCCATTTTGAAAGCTGCACGGAGTCGTTTGAGGAGTTCATCTTCTTTCATGTGTCATACCTTATATCGGGTTAGACTGTAAATTTCTTTGAAAGACTATTGAGCTTTGAAGCCAGAGACTGCAAGCCCTGAATAGCGGATTCAAGTTGTCTTGCGCCTTCAGCATTCTGAGTGCTGCCTTCTTTAATGTTTCCCATCGCTTCAACAAGTTGATCCATTCCAACAAGTTGTTCCTGGCTGGAACTGGCAATTTGAAGAGCTGCCTGAGAAGACTCTTTGACATTGTTCGCCAGCGCCCGGATAGCTTCTCCAGCTTGTGCAGAAAGATTTACGCCGATTTCAACAGCTTTTCCACCACGTTCTGTGGCCATCACGGCAGCACTGGTCGCCTTTTGAATATCGCTTAAAATATTCGTTACCTTGGTTGTGGATTCCTTTGACTGCTCAGCCAGAGATTTCACCTCTTGTGCAACAACAGCAAACCCTTTTCCATGTTCACCGGCCTTAGCAGCTTCTATTGAGGCATTGACAGACAAAAGATTCGATTGATCGGCAATGTCATTAACGGAATTGATTATCTGTCCGATACTTTGTGTTTGCTCACTGAGTTTGACAGTACTTTCAGCAATATATTCCATTTCTTCCCGAATGCGTTTAATTCCATTAATGGTATCTTCAGTGGATTTTCGGCCATTATCCGATATTTCTTCCGAACGTCTGGATTGTTCCACAACCTGTCCTGCTTTTTTATTGGAAACCTGAACCGTTTGTCTTACTTCTTCAACTGTCGCTGTAATTTCAGCAACCGATGATGATGTTTCTGTCGCGCTGGTTGCCATTTCAGCAACGGTCGATGAAATCTGGCTGATAGATGCTGCAAGGGTGCCAGCCCCTTCAGTCATTTCTTTGGTCTGGATTTGAAGATTATTGACCATTTCGTTAAAACCCTCAATCAGAACACCGATTTCATCCTTCCGCTCCATATTTTTAAGCGCAATGGTTAAATCTCCTTTGGCAACTTTTGAGACATTTTTAGAAAGTTCAAGAATGGGTGAGACAATGGCACGGGTTAAAAAGAAAGATAACAATAAGCCCAGACCAATGGCCATGATCGAGGCAATCATCATCATGCGATCAGAATCAGTGATTCGCTGCCCAATTTTTATTTTCTGATCCTCATTGGCATCCATGCATTCTTTTTCCGCTTTTTGAGCAGCTTTAACCATTGACGTGTTGGTTTCCAACTGTTGAGCCATATAATCGGTATATTTTAAAAATGCGGTATAATAATCATTCATAATATCCAGTGTGCTGTCAACCAGGGTAATATTTTTTTCATCCTTAAATCGAGGTTTCATTTCTTTTAAAAGCTCTTTGATCTGGGACATTATTGTTTCAACCTTTTTAAAATATTCGGATTCGCTGGAAAGAATGTATTCCTTTTCATTTTTTCGCATTTCCAGGAACCATCTCATGATTTGGTTTGAATGATCCAGTTTAGTAAGTTTATCTTTCATCATTACCGATTGATCTTCCTGGGACTTGATTAGCTGGTCATATTGATCTTTTTTAATGCCTTCCATTTCTTGCATTGCAGCAGCAGCAGATTGAACAATTTCATCAGCATTGACCGCTTTTTTATCTGTGACATATCGTTTAAAAAGATCAACATAATGGTTATAGCTTTGAATGATACTATCCGCCTGTCTAATATTTTTTTCATAAACAAACCGTTTTTTTAAATTCAGTGTTAAATTAATAATATCACTGTTTAGTTGTTTCCATTCACTGTAATCTTTTTCATTAAACGATTTCATCAATGAAACACGCAAAACTTTTGCTTCCAGAGCCATTTTAAAAAGCCTGTTGGCATCGTCTGATTTGTAGAGTTTGTCTGCAATAAATTCATTGCTTTGCTTCCAGATGTTATCCAGCTGTTGTTTTTGGTTTTTTCTGATATTTTCAACTTTATCCAATGCTTTTTGAGCTTTTTGTCGAATTTCTGCCATTCGTTCTGTGCGTTTTTTATCCATATCGACAAATGCACTAAAAGCTGTTTTATAGGCATCCAATGATTGAATAACCTGATCCATTTGAAGCAGATTCACTTTATCGTTGAATCGACTTTTGGCTTCCAAAACCATTTGCTTAATGCTTCCTGTCTTGTCGAGTACTTTGTCCACAAGTTGAAGATCACCATGCAGGATATAATTTTTTTCCAGTTGACGGGCTTCTAGCATGGCTATATTCGCATGAGCGACGATATCTGCACTGGTGATACGAAATGCTACTCTGGAAAGTCCCTGGAATCCAAAAAATGCAATCAAGGCAGACAAAACTAAAATGACCGCAAACCCACTAAAAATCTTAGCCCACAAACTTAAATTTTTAAACATTGAGTCTCCTTATGGTTATTTGTTTTTGATAAGTAACCACGATTGAATACGTTTCATACTTTCAATTCTTCATGAACAACAATTTTGGGGTCTGTCAGCATCTTTTCAGCATCAAGAATTACGGTACGATTCTCCGTAACCCCCTTAATATAGTCAGCGCCTATTCCTTGTAATGTCAGCATTGACATTTGGATGGTCTTCAAAGGAATAGATTTAACGCCTATTATTGCATCAGCGAGTATCCCAAATTCCATTTTTTGGGAGTGAAGAATAATTATCCGTTGATTCGAATCGCTGTCATGATCTGATAAATCAAAAAATTTTTTCAAATCAATGATTGAAACAATTTGACTGCGAACATTAATGATTCCTGAAACAAAAGATGGCGTGCATGGAAGAGGCGTTAGATCTTTGAGAGGATAGACTTCTCTGATGTAATTCAATTCAATGGCATATTTTTCCTGTGAAAGAACAAAAATAACCACTTCAATGGAAGCGCCCACATTATCTTTTTTATCTTTTTGAATGGCCAGATCTTTTGCGCGTTTTTTGAGTACCATTTTTGTAGTTTCTTTTTGTTGAAACAAATCATTTATTTCTTCACGCATTGGTCTGCAACTCCTGATTCTTTACAAGTACGATTGATTCAATTGTGCTTGCTCTTCGTCTGTCAATCAGTACTCATGGATTCAAGCATCGCTGTTAAACGACCAGCAGTCATGCCGTCTGACAGAGGTACAATATCATTTTTATCTGTATTTTTTAAATAATACAACGCGTTTTTTATACATTTTTGAGAATCCTGCTGGCGGCCCTGTTTTCGCCGAATCATTCCCAGGGCCATATAAGCCATAATTAACGATGGTTCCAGATATAACGCCTGATTCAACGATTTGATCGCCTGGTCGATACTTCCCTTTTCTTGTTGAATGGATGCCAATAAAAAATAATATGATGAATTAAAAGCATCTGCCAGGGTCGCTTTTTCACACCATGAACATGCGATATCATTTTGTTTTAAGTTTGAATAGCAACGGGCAATCAAAGCCATATACTTGGGATTATTTGTTTCTGCTTCAAGTAAACCAGACAATATCAATATGCTGTGATCATAGGTGCCTTGTTCAAATGATTTTAAAGCATCTTCATAGGTCCATGACGTTCTGTTAACATTTGTCGATTCTTTACTATCGTGTGATTCTTTTACATTTAACGATGGAACAGGTTTTTGGGCTGCGTGTTTATATTCTTCATCCTGCTTGCTTGTAAAATGGAATGATGGCGCTACTGGCTGAGCGTTAAAATAACTCGAATCAGCAGGGGGTATTTTTTGAGAAAGCTTTTGAAACAATGTTGTTTCTGAAGACCGAACCGGTTTAAGCCCAGTTTTTCTTGCATGATCCGCTTCCCCTGGACTGACAAGCAACCATCCCTTTTGAGCCAGGCAATTTGAGAGTCGATGAACAACCTTATTTCTCACAGTCTCAGAAAAGTACATTAACACGTTGCGACAGCAAATTAAATCCATTTCATTGATATTCATAGAAAGTGAGGGATACCCCGATTCTGCAAGGTTCAACGGAAAAAAGGTAACCATCTTTTTGATTTCCGGATGGATTTTAAATTGATTGTTTTCAGTTTTGACAAAATATTTTTGCTGAATCTCCTCAGGGGTATTTCTAAATGACCACCGGGTATAGAGTCCTTTTTTCGCTTTATTTAAAAATTGCTCATTGATATCTGTTGCAATAATTGAAATATTCCATTGATTTCGATTGGGTAAAATTTGGTCAATGAGCATGGCAATAGAATAAGGCTCTTCGCCGGTACAACAGGCTGCACTCCAAATGCGGACATATCGTTCACTGTGCCATCGGGAATAAATTAACTCATGCAGCACTTTTTCTTTTAAAAACGTGAATACGCCAGAGTCCCTGAAAAAATAGGTTTCACCAATGGTCAGGTGACAGACCAGCGTATCCAAGGTTTCTTTATTCAATTCGGAATGA
>PEAL01000255.1 GCA_002753725.1 Deltaproteobacteria bacterium | reverse complement strand
CAGAATCTGTAAAATATCGTGTCCGATATTTAAATCGATCAACTCGTGTTATGACATATTCTTTTTTTCTTTCATTTTCAATGATTTCCTGTTGGATTGAAGCGCCTTTTTTTGTATCTAACGCGCCTACTTCATACACAAATTGTCTATACCTTAACAATCGCTCTTTTTCATCCAATACACCAAATTCTTTTAAACCAAAATCTAATGATAGAAATGAATCTTTATTATTGGTTTGAATATGATAACTTATAGATGACCATCGATAGTCTTCAGGTCTTTCAACTATCCCTGCTCTGACAGGATTTAAATCAATATATGCCAGACAATTAATTAATGTCTCTCCTTTCTCAACAATGACACTCTTAAATCGATCTCCCCAAAAATATCCTTTTCTATTCTGTCTTTTATTATAAAATCTTGAAAAAGTTTGTTTAATTTCCTTTATAAAATCAGATAAATTGGACCATTTTGCTCTTAGTGTTGGAATCTGACCTTCATATATATCCTTTTCATCACCATAATAAGATTTAAATCTTTGAATAATGTCTTCATCAGAAAATAAATGACCAGGCATCATTTTGAGCAATAAATGAAAATGATTACCCATAATACAAAAACCAATAATTTCATTGAAATAAATTCTATTCAATTGCTTAATAATTTCAATTAAATGATCCTTTTCAAAATCACCAAGTGGAAAACCATCCAAAGCTGTCCTTGATATAACATGATAAACTGTGGGTTCTTCATTAATGACTAATCTGGCTATTCTTGGCATGTTTGACCTCCTTTTTATGTTTTAAGCTGACATTATCAATAAACAACCTGATCGTCAATATATTATTTGCCTGTCCCTTATTTATCCATAACCATTCATGGAAACTGGCTGGCATTTTGAATTGGGATGCTACATATTCAGGATACAGAAATTACGGTTTATTTTCCCGTATCCCTGATTTTATAGATTTTATTTCTAATAATATTTACAATGTAGATTTTTCTCTAAAAACAAATCATGCTACAGAAGGCGATGGTATATTAAAAAATGTCGGATCACTTGAACTATGGCCTGCTCCTGTCTCAGATATTCAAATAAAGCTTTCATGTTCTTCTGCATCTGAAATCAAGATTCCTTCTGAAATAACAATTCCTGCTGGCTACACTTCTATGTCATTTGATATTGAAATCATAGATAACAAAAAATTTGATGGTACAAAGGAATTTGATATAACAGTAAAGCATCCGCAATATCCTTCCAAATCGTTAATAATGACAATCGATGATAATGAATCAGGGGAACTAAAGCTTGATTTAAATGCTTCCCGGATAAATTTTTCTGAAAAAGTATTTCCAAAAATTGGAAGGGTCACAATCCCTGATATGGTTGATTCTGATTTAAAGGTTTTTCTCAACAATCCTGTTCCCTTCAGAGTAAATGTTCCAGAATCAGTTGTCATCACAAAAGGTTACACAAGCGCAACTTTTGATATTATAACGTTGGATGCATCGTATTGTTTCTTTGCCAATTATTCCTTTGTCATTACTGCGTCTATTCCAAACTGGCAATCAGACTCTGCTGAAATTGAATTTGTCGACGACAGGCAAAAATTGTTGAATCTTTCCTTCCCCGATAAGGCTATTGAAGGTCAAGATGTGTCAGTTTCTGCTAAAATTACTCTTTCAGATAATTACACCAAAGATCTTCATGTTTCAATACATTGTAATGATATGTCTGAAATATCTATTCCAAAGATGATTACAATACCAGCATATGATAAAAAAGCAACATTCGAAATTAATATACTTGATGATAACGAAGTCGATGAGAACCAAACTGTTAAAATAACAGTTTCTTCTCCTGGCTGGGTATCAGCTGTCAAAGAGATATCTATTGGTGACAATGAAAAAGGGATTGTTGATTTCATATCAAATCAATACGAATTCAATGCCAAAACGAATTATATTGAAATACCTGTAAAAAGAGGTTTCAATACCGGGAATATGGTTTCTGTTGCCTATCATATAACTCGTAATATTTATACATTGGACATCCTTAGTATTCCAACCTCAGGACGATTATTTTTTTATGAAGGAGAATCGGAAAAAAGAATAAGAATTCCATTAACAGGTTTTAAAGATTGGAAGTATAGGCAATATAAATTCTATATCCATTTGTCTGCTCCTCAAGGAGGAGCTAACATTGGAGACATAGACACTGCAAATATTATTATAAATTTTGATGAAGGTAACGATCATTTTTCTCTAAGCAACTTGATCATACCAAATCTTTTTTTATCTCTGCCGGAAATTCTTACAGAAGAAGATAAACACCTGATTCAAAAAGGAATGATATTTATAAATGAACCTTCTGATCAAGACCTGTATATAAACCTTTCATCAAATTGTTTTAACGCCTTGGAAATTCCATCATTTGTTGTTATCCCAGCGGGTTTAACATCTACAATATTTGATTTACATCTTATTGATGATGAATTATTAACAGGCACTCAATCTGTTCAGGTCCATGCAAATGCTGATGGTTACCAGGAAGTTATTAAGACAGTAACCATTCACGATAATGATACCAATACTTTGTTTTTATCATTTCTTGAAAATTCGATTCCTGAAAATAATGAAGTCGTTGCAAAGGTTTATGTTGAAAAAGCGGTAAACAGACCAGTAAAAGTTAAACTTCAATCAAGTGATATCACTGAAGCTATTGTTCCTGATGAAGTGATAATACCTGAAAATGAAACATTTGCCAGTTTTATCGTCACCTCTGTCAATGATAGCATTTTTGATGATGATCAACTGGTATACATATCAGCTCATGTGGAAAACTGGATAAGCGCAAAAGAAACAATAACAGTAAAAAATTATCATTTCCCTCATCTTACAGAAATATTTACAGAGAATGTGGATTTATCATACCAGACGCTGACATTTACACCAGATAATTCGGATAATGGTTATCATCTATGTCGAACTAAAGCAAATGAGCTATTTTCATACCCATCAGATGAAGATGAATTATGGGGATATTTTTACTACAGAGTTTTTTTTAAAAACAATGCTGTTTTTAATTTTTTTGGGGTTGAATATTCGAATTTATATGTTGGAATACGTGGAAATATTTTATTTTCACTTGATTCAAATTGGCAACTAAATGAAGAAGATCATTTTCGTTATCCAGGTATTTCAGCTTTACTTGGAGACTTTGATTCACAAATATTCTTTCAACAATTGGATGAAAAGGTTGTTATCACATTTAATATAAAGGATTATTTTGATGAGGCTCTCATTAGTGCTTATTCCATAGTGGGTAATTTTCAAGTTGAGTTATTTTTTAATGGCATTATTCGTATTACTTATCTTGATATTCCTCCGACAAAAGGGATTGTTGGCCTGTCGCGAGGAAACGGCATTTCTAAAAATTTTTTTGAAAGCGATTTGAGTTCTTATCCATATTGTACACCTTATTTATCTCTATCCATCCCTGAATTATTACTGGAAAAAGAAAATTTTCTTAAAACAAAGGGACTTGTTGTTGTTAATACTCCTCCGGATATGGATCTGCCTGTCACTATTCACTCAAGCAATCCTCTTGAATTAACCCTTTCAAATCATGCAATTATCCCGGCAGGACTGACAATTGGATACTTTGATATTAATATAATTGACGATGAATTTGCCGATGGATCGCAAGCTGTTAATATTACTGCAACATCAATGGGGTATATTGACGCTTTCACAAAAGTTTATGTACATGACAATGAGATAAGAAGCCTTTCTTTAGAATTGCCTCAATATGTTAGTGAAGGAAAAACTATCACTGGTCAGGTATCTGTGGAAAAGGCAGTTGAAAAAGATGTAAACATCTATTTGTTTTCATCTGACACATCGGAAATTGTTGTACCTGAATATGTCACTATTAATTCAGGCGATGTGTCAGCAAAATTTAATATTACTGTTATATATGATGAATTGTTTGATAATGCACAAACAGTCAATATTTCGGCAAAAACAAAAAATTGGCATTCCGCACAAAAAGAAATTCAAGTTAATAATTTTACCAGAACCTATTTAACAGAGGTGTTTGATGATTACGATAATGACCTGTCATATAAAAGCCTGGCTTTTACACCTGATTGTTCTGGAAACTTCTATCGTATAAATTGTTGCAAAGTTGATAATTTTTGGACTGATCCATCTGGTGGAGAACTATTTGAAAATTTAGGTATTATGGATGAAGAAATAGAAATAAAATTAAAGAATGATAATACAATAACCTTTTTTAATAAGGAATATTCTAAATTTTCAATTGCTGACGATGGAACAGTTAGGTTTTCAAATCAGGATTCATGCTATAATTCAACATACTATTTATATGAGTATTTTTTCTATCCACGAATTGCCGCATTCAGTACAGGTTCCACAGATACTTCTCAGATAAAATACAAACAGTTAACAGACAGAGTTGTCATAACATATTTTGATCAGGATTTAAGAAATCCCTCATATCAGGATAACTATCAAGTTGAAATTTTTTTCGAAGGTTTGATTCGAATAACTTATTTAAAAATGAGCACATTATCGGGTATAGTTGGCCTCTCAGATGGAAAAGGTCTTCCAAATGATTTTTCAGAAATCAATATGAGTAGCTATCCAAAATGCTATCCCGGAATATTAATAAAACTAACCGAATTAACAGAAAATGATGGTTATCAACAAAATTTAGGAATTGTAGAAATTGAAAAACCTTTTCAAAAAGACTTAACTGTCAGTTTGGAATCTGATAATCCACAGGAATTAACAATTTCTAAAAAAGTAATTATTCCAGCCGGCCATACAATCGGATATGTTAATATAAATGTTGTTAATGATGAATTACTTGATGGTTCGCAATCTTTAAATATCTATTCAACAGTATCTGGCTGTACAGACAAGCATACGATCATAGTTCATGATGATGAACACGCTGTACTTTCATTATCATTACCAAAGTATCTAACAGAAACTGGTCGTCCAATGATTAACAAGGCGAGTGTAACAGTATCTTCACCAGTTGATAAAGACACTGTAGTACAGCTTTTATCAAATGATACAAGTGAAATTATTATACCAGAAAAAGTGATTATACAAAAAGGAGAGACATCAGCTCCATTTAGTCTGACAGCTGTTTATGATCATGTTCGCGATTACACGCAAACTGTTAAAATTTCAGCTAATATTAGCAAATGGATTACAGCTGAAGAAGATGTTCAGGTATTAGACTTTCAAAGAGGTTATTTTACTGAAGAATTTGACACATATAATTTTGATTTATCAAATCAAACCCTGATTTTCGTACCAGACTCATCCGCAAATTATTATCAAATGTCTCGAAAAGATGCATATGACTTCCCCACAGATCCAACAGGAAGTGAAGCAGTTAATTTTAAACATTACTATAAAAAGGTTTCATTGCTCAATGATAAAAAGATAAAATATTTTGATATAGATCATTCAGAATTTTATATACTTAATAATGGAGGAATTATTTTTTCAGATAAAGAAAATTTTGGGTCTAGCCCATTCAGACACTTTCAATTTCCTCGAATATCTGCTTTATCAAATATAGTTAGTGAAAATCAATATCCTCTTCATGATGTTTATGAAAAATATAATGCTTTAATGAAATGACAACCAGTCTGTTAATATTTCCGCAGGCGTAATAAGTTGGAACACTGATATAAAAACTGTTAAGGTTTTTGATTATCATAAAGATTATTTAACAGAATATTTTTACAGTTATAATTTTGATTTATCAAATAAAAGCCTTACTTTTATTCCTGATAATTCTCCTGAGAATTACAGACTTTGTATTTCAGAGTCTACTCAATCCCAAATTACCTCCACAGAAGGAACAACTATTAATTTTGATAATAACACAGACTTTGAAAAAGTTTCATTGATTAAGAATACTACTATTAAATTTTTTGGAAAAGAATATACTGATTTATATATTGGAAAAATGGGCGTTATCAGCTTTAAGAAAACAGATTCTAATAGTGATAATGAAAAGGCCAGTCATTTTGATATTCCACGCATTTCAGCCTGTCCTAAATATTTAATGCAGTCAGAAATAGTTTTTTATCAGCTTAATGATAAAATTCTTGTTACCTTTAAAGATCCCAATGATTTCAACTCAATATACTTTCAGATAGAAATTTTTTTCCAGGGGAAAATAAGAATAGTATATTTTGATAAATTCTCTCCGGAAGGATATGTTGGACTCTCATCTGGTACAGGATATCCTTATGATTATATTAAAAGCAATTTGAGCATATATCCAAATTGTACTCCTTCTTTATGTATTAATCTTCCACAATTAAAAGAAACAGATGATATGATATCATTAAAAGGAAGTGTGGAAATTGAAACTGTATTTGAAAAAGATATTTTTATAAGTTTGATGTCAGATAATAATTCAGAACTAACTGTTTCAGAGAGTGCAATAATCCCGGAAGGATTTACAATTGCGTATTTTGATATTAATGTAATTGATGATCAATTACTTGATGGTTCACAACCTGTAGGTATTTACGCAACAGCTCCGGAATGTATACAAGGCTATATAAAAACATACGTGCATGATAATGAAACTGAAATACTCCATTTAAAAATGCAAGAATATATAAATGATAAAGATCCATCAATTGAACAGGGAGTAGTATATCTGAACCAGGCTGTAGATAAAGATGTAACTGTTAGTTTGAAATTAAGTGACACAGATTCGTTTACAATTCCAGGCCAGTTAACAATTCCAAAGGGGATGACATCTGTATCTTTTGATTTTATTCAAAAAGGCTATATTAGTAATAATCAGGAAATTCGAGCATTTGCCTATGTTGAAAACTGGACACCGGCAGCTAAGAAAATATATTTATTAGAAAAAAAATTTATTATGGACATTGATAAAGATGGCCGAATGGGTTTAAAAGATGCCCTGATAATACTTCAAATTATAACATCAATACATCCAGGGATAGAAATAGGCAACAAAGATTTAAACAGGGATGGCTTAATCGGATGGGAAGAATTTTTTTATATAATGAACAAGCTTAAAGTATGCCCTTAGGGACTTGGTATACAAGGTTGAATGAAGTAAAAGCGAATAACCAATAAATAGCCAATTGGTAAAAAACGACATTGCTTTTGACGACCTGTGGAGTACTGTGTTTCCGGGTAAAGTCAGAAATTACTCCCTAACCTCCCCACAGAGCCGGACGTGAACAATTCGCTCATCCGATTCCTTCGGTACCTCATGTTTAGATTAGATCCTTGCATGAAGTAAGATGTTGCCTTTCACAGCAACACTACACACCTAAACTGTCCTGTAATTTTTTTTTAGATCAACTGTAGTCTTCGTGGTGGTAATATTATTTATTTTGAAAGTATTAGCTAAGTGCAGTAAAACACTTTTAAATCTTTTTAACTCTTTATTTGAAACTCTGAATGCCCAATTGTTAGATTGAAAGATTAAAAGAAGTAAAGCGAATAACGTTAAGCTCACAGGCGGCAAAAGCAAAAAAGGAATTTCTTTTGAAATGAGAACGTTCTTTAGCCAATAATTTGCTAACTGGTAAAAACGCGCTTGCTTTTGGCGTCCTGTGGAGTGC
>PEAL01000036.1 GCA_002753725.1 Deltaproteobacteria bacterium | reverse complement strand
TCTATAACCTTACTTTCAAGGCATTGCATGAACTTCACACCAAACATCCGATTTTTGCTGATTTTCACACGGAATGTTTACGGCCTCAAAAAAAAGCGATTGCCGATGTTGCCAAAGAAAAAGAAGCGCGTGGAAAATATTTTAAGGCAGAACATTGCTTTAAAAACATACCCACGAGTGCATCTGAAACAGAATGGCTAAGATGTATTCAACGCTTCCAAGAAGTCTATCGATGCGATCCCGATGGCCGATGGGCAGCGGCAGGATTATTTCAAACGGGTATGCTCTACAGAGAACTGTATCACCGAACCCAAAATCAGCAATATGCCGATCAATCTGAAAATATATTAAAAAGTATCCTCAAACAATTTCCTGAAAGTGTTTACTGTGGAAAATCTGCTGAAACCATTGAACAATATTACATACAAAATCCGCCCAAAATATTGCCGGAGCCGTCTGAACCATACAAACCTCCTCAACGCCTTGAAAGTAAGGTTATAGAAGCCGATTCCTCCGCAGATACCATGCCGGTTGATCGAGAAAAAGATGCAGGTGCACGGGATCGTTACTTTCGTGCAGAAAACTGCTATAAACATTTAATCCGGTCAAATTCCAGACATGAAGATGAATGGTATGCCTGTATTTCGAAGTTTATTGATGCATACACCTTTGACCCACAAGGTCGATGGGCAGCAGCAGCACTTTTTCGTGCCGGGCGATTAAACCAGGAATGTTATAACCGTTTCAGGCAGATCCGATATTTAAATGAAGCTGAAGATTATTTTCGTCGTATTCTCAATCATTTTCCAGACAGCGACTATATTGGCAAAACAAAAAATTTGATTGAAACCATTCAAACGTTGAAAAAACAGACGTTTCAAAAAGCTCCTTCAAAGAAGCCCACAAAAGAGCCTGTTATTCCTCAACATCAACCTCAAAAAACAGCCCCTGATAGTTCCCAATCATCATCAGGAAGAACGCTCATTCAAAAAATCACATGGGAAACCAAACCCGCACATACCCGAATTACTGTTCGAACCAATCTGCGCATTGAATATTCTCAATACTTGCGAAAAAAAGAAAACCATATTCCCGAGTGTTTATTTGTTGATTTTGAGCAAGCAAATCTCTCAGAAAACGTCCCAGAGCATTTTTCAATTCATGATGATCTGGTCAATGATCTCAAAATTATAAAAAAAGAAGACCGTCAAATACGTGTTGCTTTGGAATTGAAAAATTATCACCACTACAAAATTTATTCTTTAAAAAAACCCCAGCGGGTTATTATTGATATCTGGTCACAAAACAAAAAAAATACACACCAGGATAGCCCACCCAATGGCTTAGATGCAAATTCCATGAAGAATGTTGCCATTGCCCGACAACTGGCCCTGGGGGTTCGACGCATTGTTATCGATGCAGGACATGGTGGAAAGGATGGCGGAGCGGTTGGCTTTTTTAAAGGGGTTTATGAAAAAGATGTGGTGCTTTCTATTGCCAAACGACTTGAACAAAAAATACGTCAACGCATTCATTGCGAAGTGATTCTCACACGCAGTCAAGATATTTTTCTCCCCTTGGAGCAACGTTCTGAAATTGCTAACTCCAACAATGCAGATTTATTTATTTCCATTCATACCAATGCTCACCCCAACCAGAGTGTCTATGGTTTGGAAACGTATTACCTGAATTTAACCACCGATGATGATGCAATCCGTGTTGCAGCTCTTGAGAATGAAGTGTCTGGAAAAAAAATGAGTGATTTGGATACTATTTTGCACGATCTGATGCAAAATGCAAAAATTAACGAATCCAGCCGATTGGCAGCTTATGTTCAAAATTCGATTTTTTTTTTTTTTAAAAAATATTATCAATTCATTAAAGACAATGGAGTCAAACAAGCCCCTTTTTATGTCTTGATGGGTGCGGAGATGCCGGCAATACTCATTGAAACTGGTTTTATCAGCAATAATCGTGATTGTCGTCGGTTAACCAACCCCGTCTTTCAAGATCATCTGTGCAATTCTATTGTTGACGGAATTGAAAATTATATTGAAGAAACGGCTACCTTGCCAACATATTAGTAGTAGCGATTGATATCATTTATTTTTTTTAATTTCGAATCGTTTTAATATGCCCTTGAATTTCATGTAAAATTTTTTTAGGATAGACAGTACCTGTTGTTTCAGCCCAAACGGGGCGACATTTTGTTTCTATGACAGATAAATCATCCGGTGCGACGTCGATTATTTTTAACCCGTATTTTTCCATTGCCATCAAGGCTCTTTGAGCATCTGTGCGGATTTTTTTACAAATTAATATCCCTTTTTCATAAGAAATCGTTTTGATACGTTGATGATATTTTGATGGTATTTTATTCCAGGATTTTTGTGTCAACACAAGTGCTGCCGGGGAGTAACGGATTTTAATGGGTGTAACATACTGAAAAGATGTGTACAGCTGACTTCCGACAACCCATAATGCCGGACCAATATAGGCATTTGTTTTTTTTTGTCGAATGGAACTGCTGATATTCAATGTACGAACAGAAATTTGTGTTGCGCCTAATTTTTCAATCAGCATTTTTTCGATGGTATCACTCCCGCCAGCGAAAGTGATACTTTTAAAATCATTGAGAGTCTGGATGCTTGTTTGTGTAGAATAAATCTGATCAAAATCCTGATCTCCCCAGAATAAGATCTTATATCCATATTTTTCTGCCAGTTGATTGAATCGATCATGCATACGTTCGCGCACATAATCCACTTCATCATAATTCCGAAATAAAAAAGGTAATTCCAATGCGGACATTTCCGGACAGGCCAGCATAACGCCGTGTCCTGCCAGAGCAGCGCCATCCAGTTCACCTTTATTCATCAATTCAATATAATCACGATCATCACCTCTAAGCCCCCCCCAATACCATTTGATGGAAATTTTATTGTCCGTTGCTTCATGAAAGGCTGGAATAAATATGTTTTGAATCTGCAAAGCCCATCCAAGTGTTTTGGGGGCAAGTGTGGCAAATTTTAAGCGGAGTTTTGATTTTGCTGACACCTGAGAAGATGCCAAAAAAAGAACAGTTATCAAACTTAAAACACATACGTTTTTTATTGATCGCATCTTTACCTCCACACGGTGTAATCACTATAATATTTCTCTTTGAATTGAGCCAATGCAATTATTATTCCCGAAAAAATGATGAAATTCAAACCGATAATGCTTTGTTTAATGTTATATTGGCCAGCTGATTGCATGTATAAATTTTGATCATGACAGGGGTAAAAACAAAATAAGTTAATTGATTCATGACAATTAAAAAAAAATATATATCTGTTTGAATGAGAACAATATTTGTGGTATTGATAAAAGTATCAAAAGTGATATAATAATTATCACCAATGGAGGTACAGGATGAAAAAAATAATTATTGGGTTTATGCTTGTTATTTGTAGCGTGTATGCGCATGCAAATGAATATATGCTGGAAGCTGATTATCGTCAGCGGCCTCCAGAAATGATGATTAATGAAAAAACAGGTGCTTTTTCAGGGCCTCTGATAGATGTATTGAATCTTGCTGCTGCCGAGGTTGGACTCACGGTCAACTGGCAAAATCATTATTTTAAACGGTCATATAGCCGATTAATTCGCGGAAATGTGGATATTGTTCCTCGAGTCATTCAAAAAGAGGATAGAAAATCATTTGTTAAATATTTTGACCCCATTGGCTATCAACAAAAAAATATTGTTTTTATTGTTAGAAAAGGGAAAGAATCCCTGATCGAAAAGTATGAAGATTTATACAAAATCACAGTGGGTGTAAAAAAGGGAACCGTCTACTTTGAAAAGTTTGATACGGATAAAAAAATTCAAAAAAAATTATCTGTTGATGACAAAAATATGTCCATGATGTTTGCGGCAAATCGATTTGATGCCATGATTATTCTGGATATCTCCTCATTTGAAAAAGCATTGAATGCTCTTGGCTTTAAAGAATATAGTTATGCCAACTATAAACATGTTCAGGTCATTGCGAACCAATATGGCATGTCTAAAAAATCATCAAAAATTATGTTGTTTGACAAATTGAATAATGCCTTTAATTCCTTGGTTAAACAAGGAAAAATTCGTCAAATTTATCAAAAGTATCAATTACCACCATTGCTAACTGAGGAAGAAATTACAGGGATGGATAGAAACGTTAACAACAGCATTTTAGCAGACTAAAAGACATCAATTTTATTGTAATTATTAAGTAAAATTTGATGCAAAGGAGAACATTTATGGCGAGAGAGAAACAACAAGTCAAAGGAAAATTCTTTATCATTTTTTCATTGATTATTGGCGTAAGTATTACACTGATATTGGGGATCTTGTTTGCTATGCTGGGCGCCTCAAGTCGATCGTTACACCAATTGAGTGAAAATTTTATTGAACATATTAAACAGGAGCAGATCCATGAGGAAAAACTGCTTGAAGCTGATTTGGTTCAAAAAGGAAAATCCATGATGGTTCTCATTTCACGTGTTTCAGGTTCGCTTTTATATGATTTTGAGCATGATGCTGTTAAGCGATTTGCGCAGCAAATTTTAAGAGATTCAGATATTGAAGGGGTTATTTTTTATAATGCAAAAGGAAAGATGCTTGCTAAACATGCCAATACTCAGACCGACGGAATGAAAATCAGCCAGGATATTATGTTTGAGAAAGAAAAAGTCGGTATGGTTGAGCTTTATTTAAGTTTTAATACTGTAAAAAAGAATATTGATGCTGTTTCCCAACGAATGAAAATTTTAACCGAAAAAATCGATACGTTAAAAAGCTCTGAAAGCCGATCCATTATTATCCTGACATTAACATTATCCATTGGGGCGGTTATCATCTTATGTTTAACCATCTATTGGGTACTTTCATATTATATTATCAAACCCATTGCACGAAATGTCATTATGCTGACCGAGGGGGCAGATCGTGTGGCAACGGCAGTTGACATGGTTTCATCTTTAAGTCAACAAGTTGCTGATGGTGCAAAAGATCAGGCCACTACAACCGAACGAACAAATGATTCTTTAAAAGAAACAACCCAGATGACCAATCAAAACGCTGATCGCGCATTACAGGCGAATAGTCTGATGAGCAAAGCCAATGCATCCGTTAATGAAGCCAGTGGTTCTATGGCAAAGCTTATCCACTCAATGGGTGACATCTCGCAGACCAGTGAAGAAACATTCAAAATTATCAAAACCATCGAAGAAATTGCATTTCAAACCAACCTGCTGGCTTTGAATGCTGCTGTTGAAGCAGCACGCGCCGGTGAAGCAGGCGCTGGATTTGCTGTTGTTGCTGAGGAAGTTCGTAATCTTGCAATGCGTTCAGGTGAAGCTGCCAGAAATACGGGAAATTCTATTCAAGCATCAGTCAATGGTATTCAAGTCGGCACGGAATTGGTCAATAAAACCAATGATGACTTCTCTAAAGTTGCAAAAGGTGTTGAAGAAGTTGGTAATTTATTGAATGAAATAACATCTGCGTTTGCAGATCAGACCAATGGAATCAGAAATGTTGAAGATGCCATGCTTCAAATTGATAATATTACCCAGCAAAATCTTGGCAGCGTTGAAGGTACCGCCGATGCTGCTCAACAAATTTCTTTACAGATGGACGATTTCAGAAATATTGTTATGGAGCTTGTTTCATTGGTTGGTATGCATGCAGAAAATATTCGCTCAAAATCAAGAAGAACTAGCTATAAACAGTTACCAGAACATTAAAGAAGAATTACAACGATGCTGATGTTTAAAGATCTTAAGGCTCTTGAGTGAAATAAATGTGTACATAATAATGGAAAAAAATTTTGATATATTAAAATTAAACACCAGAAAAACACCACCTCAAAAATTATTCAATATTCTTAGACTTATATCCGCCACATTTAATGAGAACCATATTCCCTATTCACTTATGGGGGCAATGGTTCTTGGATATAAAACGTTTGAATCATTATTAGAACAATCAGAAAAGAAGCAAACGAATTTTTCAACGCTATCGTTATGAAAACAACACAACCAAAAGACTTGCCAGAAAATGAACGGATTTTAAAGAATAAAACCAGATGGGTTATGGGAATTATTGATGATGCAATGGACTTATCTGAAAAGCTTGGAAAACATGAACTAACAAATGGATGTTTGTGTTATCGCTGCATCACAAAACGCAAAAGAATGCTTTATCCGCCCATAAAAAAATGGAAATATCATTTGTGATTATGAATAAGCCTTTATGATCCAAAAGATGTTAATCAGAAATAACTGGTTGTATTAAATGTTTATACAGGTCAGAGAAATTTTAAGTGAAATTAAAAATGTTGAAGTAATTGCAAAAGGATCATCAGTAAAAATTCGAAAAAAGCTTGAGAAACTATATGGGCGTGGTAATTGGAAGAAAATGAAAGGTACTGCTAAAGTTCGTCTATCAGATAATTCAGTTAAGTTAGCTGAGATTCATTGGTTCGAAGCACATGGAATTGGCAAAAAAAATATTAAAGTAAAGTATTACTTAAGAGGATAACTATGATAGATCAATATAATGGAAATAAATTAGTTCTTTGTGTTGATAACAGAGGTAATGAAGCATCGTTAGAGCAATGGAAGGTTTATCAATGCATACCTGACAAAGAAGCTGAAATACATAATGAGATTCGTGTAATAGATGAAGAAGGAGAAGATTACGTATATCCCTCAGATATATTTTCACCAATTGTTTTAGAAGCTCAAATTGCAAAAATGTTCCTTTCACAAAATAGAATTCATCACCAGATAGTATGATTTAGAAAGAAATAATTGCCAAATATCGTTTTATATTGGGCGCATTCCCAAAAAATCGGACTTTTGATTTGAACAAATACCAATAACAAACCTATGAACGAATACAAACTGTAGGGGCAGGCCCCTGTGCCTGCCCTCAAACAAAAATCAAACCTATGAACGAATACACACTTATGGATGGGCGGAAAGTTTCCATACTGTTATTTTGCATTGACAGATATTCGTAAAACCTACTCCATTCTCTTCTTTACCTCAGCAATGATTTTATAAACACTCACTGGCTTGAGTCTCATTTTTTTAGCAATAGCGTCAGTGGACCAGTGCTTAAAATATTTTAATTTAAAAATAAGCCGTTCTTTAGGTGTGAGGCTGTCCATAAATAATCTAATTTTTTCCTTTACAATCATCAAATCATCAACACTCAAATTTTTAGATGCTTCATCAAGATCGTCGATGCCAGTTTCATGCGGTGGAAATTTTTCAAAATAGGGCCATAGCGAATGATGTGTCAGTAATACCACCCATGAGGTGACGGACATTCCTCGAGATTCTTTATACTCTTTCAAGCGTTTCCAGTCATTTTGAAACAAGTCTATCAATGCGGTCTGTCTTAAATCTTCAACATCTTCTCTGGCCAATCGACGATGTCTTTTATTGGCCATTGCATAAATCGTATTCTCAATCACATACCAATACCGATGCACAAAAGGGTCGGCATATTTCGATTGTATGCAATCTTTCAATAGCTGTATGTCTTTTTCTTTTTGTTTCATATGATTTTTTAAGGCGTTTCAAATATAGATTTTTCAAAGGATGCAGAGTATCTTTAAAATAATTATCAAAAAAAATCAAAAAAAATTATAAAAATAATGCAAATGACCCGTAAATATTAAATGAAAAACAGATCAACCCTTTTATTCCAATAAAGGAGGACACCATGACCCAAAATTGTTTATCATTTGATCAATTTATTGCATATAAGGCCGGTGAATTGAGCCAGGATGATCAATTCACCTTTGAATCACATCTTTCCCAATGTGACCATTGTTTGAATAAATTTGTTGAATCCTATGAATTAATTCAGGATCCAACCATCGACCAGCAAGAAAAGCCCCTTTATTTGCCAGATATATCAAAAATTGCCCGATGGATCGGTGAGCAAATCGCCGGTATTTTTGATTGGCGCCCCTTTCCTGATTTCTATGATATGGGAATACCGGTTTTACAAACCGTCAGAGCTGTAAGAAATAATGATAGCCCCAATGTTTCAGAGATGCCAACAGGCGTTTTGATGAAAGCGAGTCATGAACAGTTTTATTCTCAGGTATGGATTGAAAAAAAAGATAACAATGTAAATATCTGGGTGCGTGTTCAATTCTTAGATTCAACACCGTTACCTGTGTTTATAACACTCAGGCGGGATAACCAACAAGAATATGTTCGGACAATGACCAATGACGCTGTCATGTTCACAGGTATTCCCTTTGGGCATTATTCCATCGTTGTTGAAACCGATGAAAGTGAAGAAATAATCCTTAGACTTAAAATTAATGACCATCATATTGAGAGGATTCCCCAATGAAAGAAGATACTTTAGTCCTGAATATCAATCGGGATGAAACCATGATTAACGTATCGGATGCAAATGTCACGGTTAGCGTTTTCATTGATGGTGATCTGAAACCATCCATCTCCCAATATGATATCCATCGCATTTCTCTTTCACAAATTAATCAACAATCAAAAGATATTATTGAAACCATCAATACCCTTCAAAATGGCGGCTGTTTGCTTGATCAAAACCAATCCCTTGAGCAAGAAGGGCGGATGTTATGTGATGAAATATTACCCCTTCCTGCGAAAAAAAAGCTTTCTGAATCCAATGCAAAATATTTAATCATCGATGTTGATGATCATCTGGTTCATATTCCCTTTGAATTAATTTTTTTGAAAGATGGTTTTTTATGTCAAAAATATGCCATTGGCAGACGTGTCCGAACCCAACAAAACGTTCAGTTCAATACAAGAGCAAGCAAACCGCCTTTTTCTATTTGGATTGTCAATAATCCCACAGGAGATTTGTCTTATGCAGCCAATGAAGGGAAAGCAATTCGTTCAATCTTAAAAAAACACATGAGATCGCAAGTCAAGCACATGCAGATGGATTCAAATATTTCCAGGGAAAAGATCAAATCCCAACTCTGTGATTTTGATATTGTTCACTTTGCAGGGCATGCGAGCTTTGATGAACACATCCCCGGACAAAGTGGCTGGAAACTTTCCGATGGTACATTCATGGCAGATGATATAAAAAAACTGGCATGCAATAAACCTCTGCCCCATCTTGTTTTTTCAAATGCCTGTCAGTCTGGAAGGACCGATGCATGGGATTCTTCGCCCGAAGATCATTCAGCGATTTATGGAATGGCCAATTCTTTCAAGCTTGCAGGTGTCCAGCACTATGTAGGAACATTCTGGAACATACCGGATACCACCAGTCAATCCTTTGCCCAATATTTTTATCAACACTTGCTGGCCGGAGAAACCATTGGCCTGGCCATGTTGAAAGCCAGAAAAACACTTATAGAGAACAATCAGGATTTTTGCTGGGCGAGCTACCATTTATATGGCGATCCTCGCAAACAGTATTTTGAAAGCCAGGAAGAACCATCTGAAAAACCCTCTGAAAAACCATCTGAAAAACCATCTGAAAAAAACAAGGTTACACTGTCTTATCGAACATATAAACGCGATAAGACAAACAAATATACTTTAAAAACTCTGTTATGGACTTTCATTGTACTTGTTTTGCTGGGCATGACAATATGTTCTATACACATGTATATCAATAAGACTGAAAAACCTATAGATAACTGGACCTCCAAAGAAATGTCCGTGGCTGTTTGGTTTGACCCAGAAAACAATTCATTGACTGATGATATCCAAAAAAAAATGTGTCACGAATTTGAAAAAGCATTATCAGATGTCTCTCGATTTCATCTGCTATCGCGGCTGCACATGAACGTGATCAAAATTGAACTTGATCTGTGGATGTCAAAATATTCAAACAAAAAAGAGGGATATGTTCCTCAAATTATTCCTTGCGATTTAATTATTTATGTTGATTTTGTTGCCACGCCTGAATCTTCGGAAGTATATATTAAACTGATACGACCTGCTGATAGCCAACAAACTGAAATCATCATATCAACATTAGACAGCTCGCATCTTTTTGGCCCATATACAGAAATCAGCAAAAAGCTGATTAAAACGCTTCGGACTTTATATCCGCTTCAAGGTATCATTGTCGATATTTCTGATGGCATCCAACTCAATATTGGCAGCAATGTTGGCGTTAAGAATGATCAAACTTACATGACCGTCGATCATCGAGCCTTTCTAAAAATTATCTCTTTTGACAACAATTCATCAAAAGCCAGTGTTTTAAAAGACACTGAGCCTGTATTGAAAGGGTGGCGGGTTCGATTGAAAAATGATTAAGAATGTAAAAGAATCAAGGTTTGACCGGTTTTTCATGGGTGATTTTGTGCCGGTAAAAAAAAATTGCAATACATCATTAGTGATGTTAAAGAATAATTCCCTTATAAAACAGAAAAATTTTTTACCGGATCAATTTTTTCTGATCTGATCGATAATATTCAGAAAACATTAACTATTTTCATTCTATAATGTAATCGTTAATATGCATATTTATATTTGTTATCATGTAACCTATTATATGAAACAGTTCAGAATGAAGTTGATATTCAATTTATACCTATGGCTTGACCATAACTATTTACAAGGAACAACAGTGAAAAATCTATTATTACGAATGTTTGTTATTGCTTGTGTGCTTACCTGTGCGTTTACCACACAGGCTACAATGGAAAACACACATACAAAAGCAATCACAACAGGGTCAATGAGTGGCGTTGTCACAAGCTGTGGGACAGGAAATCCTATCGAGAATGTCCAGGTGTGCATCGATACAGGTAATGGAGAAGAATGTGATACCACAGATTATAATGGATACTATTGTATCGATGATCTGTTTCCAGTACCTTATGTGGTTATGTTCAGGTATGCCAATGAAGAAAAAACGCTTGGACCTGTCATGGCAGGTACTCTGAATACATGCCTGTGCCCGGCAAGTGAAATCTTTTATGTTAAAACAGAATCCTTAAAAATTGCGGTTCAGGGAAAGGAATATTGGAACCCCATTGAGATATCAGGCGGATGCCCACCGCTTATTTTTTCATATACAGGTTTTCTGCCGGATGGGTTGCAGTTGGATTCAAATACAGGCGTCATCTCTGGGACACCAATAATAGCGGAATCGAATGTCGGTTCTTTTGATTTCAAGGTGATTGTAACGGACTCAAAAGGGAATGCGCCCTATAAGTACTTTACCATTGACGTTGTCAAACCTTTGTCCTTTAAAACAGGACGTATCAAAAGTGCAATGATTGACCAACCCTTTTTTTTTCAAATTGTCGTGACTGGCGGTTTGAGGCCTTTTTTGTTTTCACACATTGGTATATTTCCCGATGGGTTGGAGTTAGACACCAATGGTTATCTTTCTGGTATCCCTGAACAGGTTGCGACAACCAGTTGTTTGGTTTCTGTTTCTGATAGTTCCGGACAAACCCTTTCAAATATGTTTCCCCTCAAAGTGGTTGAAACATTAAAAATTGTTACTGAAACATTGTCCGATGGAATTGTTGATAAGGTTTATAATATGCAAATATCTGCTGAAGGTGGTTATGGACAAATTTTCTGGGGAATCCATTCTATTCTCCCGCAACTATTGACCATTGATAAAGAAAGCGGTGTATTTTCTGGTTTGCTTAAAGAAGCACTTCGAAAAAAAGTGACGTTTACCGTGATGGATGAAGATAATCATATGGCATATAAAACATTCTGGTTTACTGCCAGTCATTCATTGCAGATCATCAATACGGCTTTTCCACCTGCATTGGTGGACGAAGACTATTTTGAATATGTTGATAATTTGGGTGGAATTCCACCGTTCATCTATAGTTTTACAGGAGAGCTTCCTTCCGGGATTTCCTTTGATCAGGAGAACGGAATTTTTCGAGGTACTCCGAAAGGTACTGAACAAAACGTTCCGGTATATGTCACAATAGAAGACAGCTCTCAAATCTTTATGGATGAAAACGATCCTGTCACCCATCAAAAAGACAGAGAACGTATCAATATAACGGTTGTCGATACCTTGACCATTACAACACCATCAAAACTGCCACCCGTTCCTGTTGACCTGACACTGACCGAAGATATTCTTTTTAAGGCTAATGCTGGTGATCCGCCCTATCACTGGGAACTTATCAAAGGGACTGTTCCCTATGGTACCTATTTTACACGATTAAATGAAAATAATGCAGCGATCATCGGTAGACCTGAAGAATCCGGTGATTTTATTTTTTCATTGAAAGTAACAGATAATAATGGAGAAACTGCTGAAAAATCATTTTATTGGACGATTTTTGATAAACTGGATATTATTACTACGCATATACCCGATATTTTTGTCGGGAATCCTGTCAGTATTGAATTAAAAGCAAAGGGTGGCCTTCCACCGTATGCATGGACAGTATCTGATAATCTTCCAGAAGGCCTGACCTTTTATCCGCAAACCAATACCATCGAAGGTATCCCCTTAACCCTTTCAACACAAGAGATTTCACTGTCGGTCAGAGATAGCTATACAGTCTGCATCCAAGAGGATGTACAATCGGTTATCCTCAATATTAATGGAGACACCCTGGCCATTATAACTTCAGAGCTGCCGGATACACTGATCGATCGTTCATACAAAGCCCAAATCATGGCAATATCAGACTCACCACCATTAATTTGGAGCCGTACAGAAGGTGTCCTTCCCCCAGGTCTCACAATGGAAACCTATTTAAATACGGTCTATATTAGTGGTCGGTCGGATACTCCTGGTATATATCCCGTCACTTTCAAGGTCACAGATTCAGGTGAACCATCAGAAAAGCGATCAAAGGATTACACAATAAGGGTATATGATGGTATTAGAATTGTCAGTTCTCAATTAGACAATGCCGTTAAAGGCGACGACTATTCTGGTGTTATTTTGGCTGAAGGCCCTGAACCGCCCCATGTGTTCAAACTCACCTCTGGCAAACTCCCATCAGGCCTGACGCTTAATCGTGAAACCGGCGAAATATCAGGAACCGTTCTTGACACTGCGGAAACATCTTCTTTTACTATCAAAGTAACAAAATCCGGCACATTTGGCAGTGAAGACGAGCAGGAATTTGTTCTTTATATCAGCGGCTCACCGTTTGCCATAACCACATCTTTTATACCCAATCTTTTTTGTGAATTTGAAATGGGATTTCCCTTGAAAGCTGCCGGCGGTTTAAAATCTTACCACTGGTTTCTTGCAGGAGGTTATTTGCCAGATGGATTGACGATTGAGCAAGAAAGCAATGACTACATTATTTCAGGCACCCCCATACAAGGCGGGGATTTTTATATTTTTGTCAAAGCCAACGACAGTGCTTTCAATACGCAATATTCATCAAGGGGCTATAAATTTTCAGTAACCTGTAATGGTAATGATGACACCAGTCCGCCGCAAAAGCCCGTATTTGAAAAATCGTTTCCAAACATCAAAATTACCTCAAACGGCATTATTCGTGTTTGTATCACTCAGCCAGAGGATGATAACGATGTTTCTGGATATTCATACATTTGGAACACGTCTGAGACGCATTTTCCAGATAACACTCCGGAAACGAACCAGACCGAAATAATCAGCCCACAACTGGAGACTGGAAATAATCATTATCTTCATGTTCGAGCTGTGGATACCTCTAAAAATGCCAGCGAACCCTTGAGTATCGGTCCTTTTTATGTAGAACGTCCATCAAATGCCATCATGCTTGTGGGGTGTGGTGAACAAGATTTGGAGTCTCCTTACTGGCTGGTAACTAAAAAACTGACCCAATCCGCCTATCAGGATTTTTTCGACATGGGATATGGCCATCATCAAATAGACTATTATATCAACGCTCAAGCCATTGATTTTGATGGTGACACGATTCCAGATGATATTGTGGATGAATCCTTCTCAAATACTGACACAACGTCAGCATCGGCTATTTTACTCACTGCCATATCATCAAAAACCGGCGTTGATACACATCATCCCTTATATCTTTATATTCACGGACACGCCACATCAGAAGGCCAACTCATCATCAAAGGCAATGACACCATTTCAGATTCAGACCTGGATGATGCCTTTACTTCCCTTCAAAACAGAACAGGCTGTCAGATCATACTCATCCTGGAGTCAACTTTTTCTGGTAAATTCCTGTCAACACTCAGTGATTATGGCAGAATTATTATCACCAGCGCCGGCAATAACCGGTACAATACAGATGCCAACGCCAGGGTGGTATTTTCAAGATATTTCTTTTCAAAGCTGAAAGCCAGGAAAAGCATCTATGATGCCTTTGTGTTTGCCAGAGATGTCATGAGAAATATTGGGTATCCCGAGCCTTTACTGGATGACACTGCCGACGGCATTGCAAATGCCAGTGATGGCAACATGGCTAAAACACTCGATCCATGTTTGAATAATTCCTGGGCGGATCAACCTGAAATCCATAGCGTTTCCCTGCTACCTGTTTTGGGAAATCCTCAAAGGGTCAACCTGACCGTCGAAAACCTGACCGGTGATCTACCCATTGATGATATCAGTGTTTCGATAATTTCATCAGACATGTATGGTGAGAATGACAGTGACACGGTTGAATTCAGGGAAGTTGTCATGAGCAATGCTTCAGGTAATGCCTTTTCAGAAACAATCGATGATTTAACCACTGATGCTGCATACCGATTTTTGTTTCATTCCAGGAACCGATTCGATGAACCGTCCGATCCGCAGACAGGAGTTATCAACCAGGCTATTCCATTAAATGCGGGATGGAACCTGATGAGTTTTTCCGTCAACAAGGTGTTCTATGAAAAGGATCATCAACCGCTTATTTCCACCTTATCCAATGCTGAATGGATTCAACTGGACAATTTAAAAGACGCATTACAATCCATTGATGGAAAATACGAGATTATACGAAATTTCGATGTCAATGGGGCAGCCGCCTATAATCCTGCACTTCCCTCGTTTATAAATTCTCTTCACTACCTTGCTGCAGGCTATGGGTATTGGATCAAAATGAAGGAATCTGCAACATGGGTTATCCCCGGACTTCTGATTGATCCGTCAGAGCCCCTGACATTACGCACTGGATGGAACCTTGTTGGATGCTGGCATACGCACATGCAATATGAATTGACACCGCCGAGTATCCCACTCCCCCAACAACCAACAGGTTCTTTGAAGGATGTATTCCAATCCATAAATGGCAATTATTTGATTGTCCGAAGTCATGACCAGGATGGGGCGAAAACGTTTAATCCTGCGTTGCCCTCTTCTATGAATACCTTACATTATATCAGCCCAGGGTTTGGGTATTGGATAAAAATGGTGCAACCACAAGCATTAACCTATTGAAAATGTTCTAATAAGAGTGGCCTTCCTGGAAATAAATTTACTTGAAATTTTTAGTCCTCGAAAAATCATTTTCATCAGATAAATATTAATTAAGGAATTCTCTAAAAACAAGTTCCTCATGTCAAAAAAGGAATGCACATTTTATTAAATGGGAACTTATTTTTTGAGCATTCCTTAACAAAAACATAAGAGGTGTGCAATGAATCGACATGTTTTATTTTTTCTTTTTATTCTTATTTTTTTCTGTCATACGAGTGCTTTTTCACAATGTGATGAATGTGAACATTTTACTGATGTTGTGCCGAATAATCAAACGATGTTTATTTCGGGTTATATAGAAGATGACTTTTTTCAAATCGGTGATGAAATAGGCTTTTTTACTCCCGATGGTTTTTGCTGTGGATCAGCTATGATAAACAATGATAATAATATAAAATATTATTCAACTGAAGTTTATGGCGATGATCCAAATACTCCAAAAATAGAAGGAATAAAAACAAATGAATTATTGATAATTATAATATGGGATACGTCTGAATCCAAAGAAATTATTTTAAAGGATCATCAGCTTTATCCTCATACGTGGAATAATATTGATCCTTACGTATTAGCCACGCTTCCGTTAAAATATTATAGTGATAATGTTTATTATGCTGTAAACATCGTTAACAACATGGCAATATCCCCTGAATACAGCCAATCGGTCATCAGCAACGGCACAACCTTTACCTGGAATGTTGAAAACTCAGACCCGGAAAACAGGCTCTCCTATCAATTCTGTCTGGACTCAAACTGTTACCCCACCACTGAAAAAACGTTTACCCCAACCATCGTTGAAGATGGCAATACACATACATGGCAAGTAGTTACACATGATTACACCCAAACCGCCGGTCCAATATGGTCATTTACAAGTTATTTCAATCGTCCGCCAGAAGCAAAAGCAAAAACATCAGTCATCAATGAAGACATCACCTTCACTGGCGATTTAGAAGGCCAGGTAACAAAAGGGCCATATTGTTCGTTTATTGATGGCGTGTATATCTGCCTGGAGACAAATGAACCTATCAGCTATTATACGGCAACCGCACCGAGCCATGGAAAACTCATCCTGAACCAAAATACAGGTAAATTTACGTATACCCCCGACACAAACTATTGTGCAACAACCTGCCCTTTTGATGGAAATGTGTATGGAGAGGATTTTTTTTCATATTATGCTAAAGATTTTTATAATCAATCAAACATCGCCCAATATACGATCAAATTAACTTGCGCGTGCGACCCCATTAAAAACATCAGCAATCCTTATATTTCAGGAGCATGGATTGTCGGAGAGCCCTTAACCGCAAATAGGGGAGAATGGCTAAATCCAGAGGGGTGTACTATTGATTTCACCTTTTACTGGCAACAGGTCAATCCCGATAATGGATTAACTATCGCCACGCCTGGTAACGAAACAACATTTACGCCATCATCCCAATATGCCCATCAATATTTTCGCTTAAGACTCGTTGCAAAAGGCAGTTGCAATGAAACAAAGACCATTTATTCGCATACTTCAGAACCCTACTCACAACTCTACAATTCTATTCCGGTGATATCCAACGAAAATATCTATCTGACACGATTAGAAGACAGTTCCGAAATATCCTTTTCCTTAAACGCTTCTGATAAAGATGATGATCGGATAACATGGCGTACAACACCGGTAAGCAAGGCCCTTGTTACGCTCACTCAAAATAATACCAGCGCGACCCTTAAATTTCAGCCCAAAATGAATGAGTGCGGTCTCATCACTTTTGATATTTTTGCTGAAGATAACTATGGTGGATCCGCTCGTATTTTCGCTTCCATTGACGTTGAAAATATTAACGATCCTCCCTTGTTCAAAATTGCACATAGTACCAGTACTTATTATCAACTGGCCATTGATGAAGATGTCAATGGATCCATCCAAATTACAGATATCCATCCTGGTGGAAAAACAGACTGTGAAAATGATTCCCTTCACTTTACCGTGTCTTCAAATTCAGAACATCTTACCCCTACCATCAGCTATCAGGCAGACCAAACAACCGCAACAATTAACTATGAACTGGCCCCTGATGTTTATGGCAGCGCGGCAGCGACCATTACCATTACTTTATCTGATGGTGAATATTTATTGACCAAATACATTGAAGTAAGCATCAATCCTCAAAATGATCCTCCACAAAATGAAATCCTGCCAGCGTTTACTGGAAATATGCTTGTGGGAAACGTTTTAACAGTATCCAACAATGGTACATGGAATGATAACAAAGACAATCAAGTCTTTAGCGGCAGCTTTTCATATCAGTGGCAACGATCTGCTATCCCGGATATCAATTTCATCAATATTGACCAGGCACAGGATAAACACTATACTCTGACCAGTGAGGATGCTCATCATTATATCTGTTTGAAAGTTATAGCCATTGACAATGGTGTGGGAGAGCCGGAACATATGACCTCAGCAGTACAATCAAACTGTTTTCTGGTTGAAAATACGCCTCCTGTTCTGTCAGAAACGACAACGGTCAGCATGGATGAAGATAGCAATCCTCAGTCATGGCAAATGCCGAGTTTTGTGTGTGATGATGTCGATAATGATTCTTTGACCTTTACATCTACACCGCCTGAACATGGTGTAGTGACCATTGATGGCGAAGGCTGTCCTCCCACAATCATGTATACGCCTGATGAAAATATTTTTGGTGCAGATGGATTTATTCTCACAGCCAATGATCATTATGGCGGAACAGATGAGATGTATGTGATTATTTTGATCAATGCGCGTAACGATGCCCCTGAACAAATCAACCCGCCTGAAATACAAGGTACTCCGCATACAGGACACCTCTTGACCAGTTCCAATGCCCGATGGCGGGATACCATTGATAACCCCGCCATTGAATTCACCTGCGAAACCATGCACTGTGATTATCAATGGCAATGGTCTGAAAACAAGACGCAAATTGAGAACATTTCAAATGCTTATTCTGACACCTACAGGGTAAAAGAAGCAGATGACAAGCAATATCTTCGCGTCATGGTTACTCTGATAGATGATATGTTGCCAGATAGCCTTCAAATATCTGCCATCAGCGACTGGCTCTTGATCACCAATACGGCACCTGTCATTACAGTGACTGACCCTGTAATGATCACCGCAACTGAAGACATGCTTTTTAGCTCTATTATTGAAAACGTCAGTGCTGTGGACAATGAAAACGATATATTTACATGGGAAATTGTTGATCCCCCCCAACACGATGAATCTATTTCTTTTGTAGAAACAGGATCGCTAAACCCTTTCATTTCCTATGCACCAGAAAACGATTTTTGTGGCATGGATACCGTCAGTATTCGTGTCAGAGATACTCTTGGATTGATTTCAAACACAGTTGTTATAACAATCCATGTTTTACCGGTGAATGATCTTCCTCAACATACTGAGTTACCCTCATTAAATTTGATTGACCCAAATAAAACGGTTCATGTTGGCGAAACCATCATGGCCAATACGGGCAATTGGAATGATCTTAAGGATTGTCAATATCTTCAATACAGTCAAGATCAGTGTACAGAAACAAATGATTTTTCCTTTGCCTATAAATACTTTCTTGCAGATGATGATATAGGTACCAACGCTACAGAAATAGCGGGAGAGATATCGAATCAGTATACACTTCGCGCAGAAGATCATCAGAAACAATGCATTTATGTTGTTGTTTCTGCCACTGATGATGACATTAGCCCCAAATCCTGGACTGAAGCCAAGAGCGCATGTGTGCCCATCGCCAATCGGGAACCAGAGATCGCGTCTCATTCATTATCGTTTTCAATGTCTGAAGACCAGGTACCTGTGGCCTGGACACTCAGAAACCTTGAAGCAACCGATCCCGATGGCGACACGCTTTACTGGTCAATTGAATCCAATCCCTATAGTGGGAACGTTTCCATCGTTGCGTCAAACCCAACCGTGATTTCTTATACCCCCAACGCTAATGTTAATGGTACAGATATCTTTATGCTGACAGTATCCGACACCTTGGGCGGGACAGATACAAGTATTATTACAGTCACTATTCTACCCATCGATGATCCCCCATATATTTTTACGCCGATCTCAGATATTCGTGTTAATGAAGGTTATAAAAGGAGTGATATCGATCTGTCCAACATATTTTCAGATATTGATAATGATGATGCATCGATTATAAAAACGCTGAAATCCATTCAGACAAGCAATGGCAAGCACCTTGTATCTGCCAGCATATCGGTTGATACATTAACCATTGATTATGATGCCAATGATTTCCTGGCAGAAGGCGAGATTGCAACCGCGACACTCACTGTCATGGCAACATCAAACACCCTGACAACAACAGCTTCGTTTTTCATTTCAATTACTGGCGTCGATGATCCACCATACGTAAAAAATACAATTGGAGATCGGAGTGTTTACGAGGATGTTAGGCCAGTAATTGATTTATCCACTACCTTTGATGATCCTGATAATGATAATACGAATATTCAGAAAAGGGTTGTCTCTTTTTATGCTGGCCTGATCGCACAGGCCACTATTAAAGACAATCGATTACAGCTGGATCTGGTCAACAATGCAAAAGGTGTCTTGGTTATAATCATTGAGGCTGAATCCAACGGATACACTGTTCAAACCCAATTTATGCTTATAGTGATAGCGGTATGCGATTCACCCCATGTTGCCCATCCAATCATTGATATTAGTGTGGATGAAGATGCTCAGTATACACGTATTGATTTGTCCGATGTTTTTTATGATGTTGATTTTAATCAATTTCAAAATGGTAAAGACAACATTACCAAGATTATACAATCCAACACCAACGCCAATAACAGTATTTTAAGTGCAAGTATTTTGGACAATAATACACTTGAAATTCTTTTCAATACTTCTGAAAACAAATGATTAAACACAGAGGATACGCGGATATCGTTCATAACGATACAGGGAAAATCCCTGATTACTTGCGAACGGACAGTGACAGATACATTCACCATTAGCATTACAGGAATCGATAATCCTCCAACCATTCAGATACCGCTGTCAGACGTTAGTGTTTATCAGGATGCTGTCGATCAATCCATTGGCTTGACCGATATTTTTACAGACATTGACAATGATGATCATCACATCATTAAGAACATCTATAGCAACAGCAATGACAAGATTGTCATTCCAGAAATCGATGGAAATCTCTTAAGCCTGAAATGGAAAGATTGCAGATATTTACAGAAAAATGAAACCGCACATGCAATCATTACAGTTATAGGAATATCCAATGGATTGACGGTCACAGATACGTTCGATATAACGGTTACAGGAACAGATGATCCCCCATATGTAGCCAACAAACTATCTGATTTTACTGTATTTGTCGAAGGGAATTATTTACCGGATACAGAAATCGATATATCCGGTGTTTTTTCAGATCCAGATGATGATGTCATCAATAAAAAAATCAAGACTTACAGTAACGATCAACTCGTTACATTAAGTCTTGTTGGTCATTCATTGAGGATTACTTACCTTGTTGATCCTGGCTCAGAAGATTCGATCATTGAACAGTCTGTGGTAACCCTTGAAGGAGAGAATTGTAAATTCGAAGGCGGGCAAAACATGTGCCAATCCGCAACCCATCAATTCACCATTACTGTAGACCCTTTTGATGATCCTCCTGAAGTTGTGAATCCCATTTCAGATCTGACTGTCAAGGAAGATGAATCACTAACCATTAATATATCGAATGTCTTTACTGATATTGATAACGACAATGCTGATATTCTTAAAACCCTGCTTGAGAACAGCAATGAAAGCCTTTTAACTGCAACAGTGGAAAAAAATGGATTAAGGCTGGATTTAATAGCAAATCAATATGGCATGGCCACTATTAAACTACTGGCAGAATCTCATGGCAAATATATTTCAGATACATTCACGATCACGGTATTGTCTGTGGACGACCCGCCATTTGTTCTTCACCCTGTTGGTGATATTACGGTTGATGAAGATGCTCCTTTGACAATCATTGATCTCACCGATATTTTTTCAGATGTTGATAACGATGATAACCTGATGACAACTTTCTTTTTCAATCGTTCTCCAAACCTTCTGACATCATCCAGGATTTCAGGCAATCGTCTGCAATTATCCTTTTTAGAGAATCAATACGGGACAGCGACAATCATGATTACTGGAACATCAAATGGTTTGAGCTGCCAGAATGAAATTGGTGTAACCATCAATCCAAAAAATGATCCCCCCCATGCTCCGGAGGCCATAACACTTGAGGGACCATTTAAAGAAGCTGAAACAATCCATGTACAGAATGATCTGAACCAATGGGACGACCATACAGATACAGAGATAAATTCAGGAACAAGTCATTACACCTCTACAATTGAGTATACCTATACATTCTACCGCTATTCTGAAAATTGTGAGGGGACACCTGAAATAATTGTTTCATCAGACAATAATGGCTACCGCTTACAAAAAGAAGACAATGGATTCTATATTCGCGCCAGTGTAACCGGAACAGATAATGGTGTAGGATACCCAGAGTCTCAAAGCGTAACGGTTGTCAGCGCGTGTCACTATGTCAATGCGCCCCCTTTTGTTAACACTCCCATTCCAGACCTGACCGTTGATGAAGATGCACTGTATACCCGCATTGATTTATCGGGCGTATTTTCTGATATCGATGATATGGATACCAGTATTACACAAACCCTTTTGAATATCTCCAATCCAGATATCCTTACCGCTGTCATTTCAGGAAAAATATTAACCCTTTCCTTTATAGCCAATAGAAATGGTACCTCAACCATTACTGTCCTGGGAACCTCAAACGGTCTGACATGCACGAATGAAATGCTTGTCACGGTCAACCCGATCAATGATCCCCCCAATCATCCAGATCGTGTTTCCCTTTCCGGCATTTTTCATGTTGGCAAAGAAATATCCGTTGACCCTGGCCCATGGAATGACAATACCGATCAAAACCCTGGTAATATTAGCTATATTTATAATTTCTACCGCTGTCTTTGTTCTCAAAGCGAACCAGAACGATATTCCGAACAGGTACAATCCAGTTCATCACCAACCTATATAGTACAATACGAAGATCGTGATCAATGTATCAAAGCGACAGTCACAGGCATCGATGATGCTGAAGGCCTACCGCTAACCCGATGTGTCACTGTTCATAGCCAGTGGATGCCTGTGACCAACGCAGCCCCCAGATTCACCACTATCAGCCCGATTCAGGTCACCATGGATGAAGATGGAAACTGGCAGGCCCCTTCAATAGCATTCAATGATCCGGATGAGGATTGGGTAACATGGTCATTATTAAATGATCCTGCGCATGGAACAGCAGCAGTCAATGGAACCAATGAGAGTTATCATATTTCCTATACGCCAGATGCCAATTGGAACAGTTTTGCAACCGGTAACAATCGCCCTGATTACTTTGAAATTCAAATCTCCGATGGTCTGGGAGGTTCGGATACAACAATGATCAGCATAACAGTCAACCCGATCAATGATTCACCCAATGCTGGTGATGTTTATCTCACTGAAATTCGCAACCGCGTGTTAAAAATCATACTCGTTGACTGGAATGATTTCACCGATCTTCGCCAGGGAACATTGCGTTACCAATATCAATGGAAAATAGCTGATGATCAGAACGGTACAAATGCGCAACGCATCGATATTCCTGATGATGTCGCCACCTATTCAGTGAGCGATTCAGACGTCAATAAATACTTTTGCGTGGCCGTGACAGCCTTTGATACTGGTGGCGAAGACATGCCTGGCCCATTGTCAATCAGTAAACAAAGTGACTGGTATCCCATCAGTAATAACGACCCCTGGTTCGAGCGTGATACTTATGGCTTACCATCAATCACTGAAGATTCCTTTTTAGCGAGCAGTCAAATCAATAATATTACAGCGATAGAACTCGATCCATCCGATCGATTAACCTTTGAAATCAGCACGCATCCACAGCATGGTATTGCCAGCGTTGATGGAACAGGAACATCAGGTGCCCACCCCTGGATTGGTTATACCCCCAATGAAAACTGGTTTGGTGACGATTATTTTTATATCAAAGTGATGGATCAATTGAAGGGTACGCATACCACCCAAATTACCATTCAAGTCAAAGCCGTCAATGACCCACCCACCATTGATACTATCCCGGATTTGAGCATAAACGAGGATGATGGCGATATTCAAATTCCATTAATGGGCATTAGCGCTGGGCCCAAAAATGAAAAATCATGGCTGGATTTCACCTTTTCAAGCATTCCGCCAAACCTTATAGACAGTCATCATATCTATAATCCACCGAACATCACCGGAGAGCTGGTGATCAGACCGATAACAAATGCCAATGGCACGGCCACAATAACGGTTCATCTTAAAGATCAGGATGGCACAGAAAATGGTGGCATGGATCAATGTGAAACATCCTTTCAGGTAAATATTCTACCTGTCAATGACTGTCCTTCTTTTGAAAGCACATACATCAACACCACTGTGTCTGCGGATCAAGCCTCGGGTGAAAAAATTATTCCACATTTTGTCTATGACATTGATGCAGGCGCACCTGATGAAATCAATGATCCTCTTCATTTTTTTATCAGAATTGAAGAAGGCAACAGCTTTCTTTTTAAAAAATTGCCTGAAATCAGGCCCGATGATGGCGCACTGCTTTTTACTCCCTCTGATAAAAGCTTCGGACAGGCCAATATGAACGTTTGGTTGAGAGATGGTAACTGTGTGAGTGATTCAAAAATATTTACCATCACTATCAATAGCGTCATCATACAAATTAATACGGATATTCCTGAAATTTCTAAAAATTATGAAGTCGATCAGGACATTGTTCTTCCCATCACGATTATCGGGGGACAGGAGCCATATACATATTCAATACGCGGTGCATTGCCAACAGGACTACAATTGATCGATGATGAGATTAAAGGCACTTTTGTTCAGGCAGGAACGTTTTCTTTTATGATCCATATTGAGGATGATAATAGGCAAGACGCATATAAGCAATTTAAAATGAAAGTTGACCCTAAATTTCAATATCAAACACAAAGCCTTTCAAGTCAAATGATAAATGCCAACACCTTTTCCGTTGATATCAAAGCAACAGGCGGTACCCCAAAGTATGCGTATAAAGAGCTTCAACAAAACTTGCCTGACATGTTTTCCTTTAATAGCGATGACTGGAAAATGTCCATTTCTGGAGATACCATTCAAGAAGAACACTGTTACACCTTTGTCTTAATGACCACTGACATGCTGAGCCGAGAAATAACGCATACGTATTCATTATGCTTTGTGAATCAAATTAAAATCACTACAGACATTTTGGATGATGGCATTGTTGATAAATGGTATGACTTTGACCTGAAAGCTGAGGGAGGGATGTCCCTGGGTAGTAATGATTATAGCTGGTCTTTGGTCAACGGTTCTGTTCTTCCTTCCGGATTAACGCTTGAGAAAACAGGACGATTGTTTGGCATACCTAAAAATATATTTATGAAAAACATTACATTCAGAGTTACAGATAAAGATAATCATGAAGTTCAGAAAACACTATTATTGATCATTTCTAATCCTTTGCGTATCCAGACAGTTTTTCTTCCAAACGGTCTGGTTGATCATGAATATACGCCAATAATAAGCATTGCAGGAGGACGATCTCCTTTTACTTTTTCTATTATCGATACAGGTTTTGACTGGATTGATCTTGATGACATAAGTGGCGCCCTGAGCGGAACTCCAGATGTTGCTCAAAAATCAGAAATCAACGTAAAGGTAACGGATATCACGTATCCGACCCATCAATCGACCAATAGTACGTATTCAATTATTATTGTTGAAGAACAAATCATTGAACGAACCAATCTACCGGATTGGCGTGAAAAAATACCTTTACCTTTACTGAATGACGATACCAGATTTCAATTTATCGCTCACGGCTGTGATGAAAATAATCAAGAATGGTCTATTGAGGAGTGTGTACCAGGGATTACGATTGATCCTCACACAGGGGCACTGTCAGGAACGCCGGAAGAAGCAGGAACTTACTGGCCTCAAGTCCGGTTGACCTGCAAAGAACCGAAAGTCATTACGGATGTCTACAGATTGCCCTGGACCATTGACAAATCCTTGAAAATCGAAACCAATTACCTTCAAGATGCTATGCTCGATGAACCCTATTGTCTTACACTCTCTGCATCAGGTGGTAATCCTGAATACTATTTTTGGTCGACCAATATGAACTTGGCCTCAATGGGATTGTCCTTATCCCCAGAGGGTCTTTTATGTGGGACGCCTGGGTAT
>PEAL01000254.1 GCA_002753725.1 Deltaproteobacteria bacterium | reverse complement strand
AGATCCAAAATCAGTCGATACCTTAGCATGGCCAAAAAAGCCGGTGAAAATTCAGATAGTTTTGATTTCCATAAGCCAGTGCCTACCAGGTTTAGCAATCCATGAAAAAATGGAACATTTTTTTTATCCAATAAAGAGCACATTCCTTTTAATGTCAAAAAGCCCATACTTGCAATATTAAAAGGTCCGGTTTGAGGATGTTGCCCTGACCAAATCATTGCATTGACAACATCATCTTCGTGAATCAATTGAAAGGGTGGATCAAAGCCCAGAAATGTTGGAATAACCGGTAATCGAAGATAATGAGACAAACTGTTTTCAATGCCGCTTCCAAGTATATTGACAGGTCTCAATAGTGTGATTTTTGAATGTAAAGGATCTGATGCCACTGCTGCAAGGCAAGCTTCTTCAAGTTCAATCAATCCACGAATATGCTGATAATTGCGATCACCTAACAAAAGATGATCTTCTGTGATAAATGCGGGGTTTTCCCATCGGGCGCCATAAACAAGAAAAGAAGATAAAACAACAATTGTCGGGACTTTAAGCTCCAGAGCTTTTCGAAAAATACGCAAGGAATTTTGAACCCCACTTAAATGGCTACTATGATTGTCATGATAGCAAGCATCTATGGAAAAAGGGCAAAGAAACAGCGTATCAGCATTCGAACGATCAAGGGCATCCGACCATTCAAAATGAAAGGGCGGCTTGTAGCTCAGGCGAGCTGATGTTAACCGATGACTCTTGATTTTTGGTTTTTGTTCGTCAAGAGTAAGAATTGATTGGATTTTTTTATCTTGAAGGAGTTTTCTGATGAGTTTTTTACCCCAAAAAAAATTCGTGCCGGTCACCACAACATTTTTCATTGATTTATCCTTGATTCTCAAGCGTGATTAAAAAAATACGTTTTTTCTTTTTTTAAGTAATAGATTGATATTTCTCTTAATACTCTTCACAACGTCGTTCGCAATTGCCTTTTCGCGAGGGGGCATATCGATCAATTTTTTCTTTTCATCGCAAGGATACAATGTTTCAATAAACCGCGTTTGCTGTTCCAAAGCCTTTTCTTCAAGGGTACCTTTTTTCTGATAGTCTTCAGGATATATGGGGATATCAAATTTTATTTTCCATTTTGAAGGTAAAGGAATGGCTCCCAACGGGCCTAACAGAGGAAAAGTAAAGGTTATGGGAAAAAAGGGAAACCCCAAAAATTTACCCAGCTTTTTATTTTTATAGACCACTGGATAAATTTCTTCTGAACCCACCACTGATGTTGGAATTACTGGTTTATTCGTTTGAGTGGCCAACCTTGCAAAACCACCTGTTCCAAAAGATCCTAATTGATATCGACGAGTAAAATGTTTTCCAACACCCCTTGTACCTTCTGGACAGACAATGATAATCTGATCGTCATTCAATAAACGTTTTGCATTGTCCCAGGTTGCCAGAACACTCCCTGCGCGCCAATAAATATCACCCACAAATGGTGTCCATGTCAAAAAATCAGCCATCGTTGCCCAGGCGATACGATTATTGATTGTTCTTCTGTAAATGGCCTGCTTGATCATCAATACATCCAAAGCGATGGTTCCGGCGTGATTCATTACGATCATAGCGCCACCGTTTTCAGGAATATTTTCAATACCTTCAATATCCATACGCCAGTAATAATTGGCTAAAAAGTCCAACACCTTCATTATCAGGTCATGTGATGTTTTGTCAAAGCCGTAGCCATTAATCATGGTTCAATCCTCTATTCTCATGAGTCGTGAATTGTCTAAGCGTTGGCATAAATTCTTCCATACCTAAAAAACTGCCAACAGCATATTCAAAAACTGGTGCTTGTAATTTTTAGGTTTATGATGTGCCCAATTTTTTTTTGAAAACAGAAATATTATATATGAAAAAAATGATTTTACAATCAAAGCTTGAATTGTGCCATCAATTTTTTGAGCTGACTGGACATAAGAGAAAGCTCATCGGCCTGTATTTTGACTTTTTCACTATTGTCAGCAATATCCTCGCTGGCAGTGCTGATTTCATATGTCTCGTTGGTAAATGATTTTGCTGTTGATAGCGTTTGTGCTGCGTGGCTGGCAACATCTTTAATACCTGTGGATGCTTCTGCAATGTTAACAGAAATATCTCGTGTTGCAGATGCTTGTTGCTCAATGGAGACAGCAATGGAAGAAACGGTATGATTGATTGTGCTGATAATTTCTGACACATCTTTGATTTGGGTAACAGATGCATTTGTCGCTCCGTGGATATTGGCAATTTGATTTTTAATTTCCTGGGTCGCTTTTGCTGTTTGATTGGCAAGTTCTTTAATTTCGCTTGCCACAACGGAAAAGCCTTTTCCAGCCTCACCCGCACGGGCAGCTTCGATGGTTGCGTTCAATGCCAGAAGATTGGTTTGTTCAGAAATTTCAGTAATGGTGTCAGCAAACTGGGTGATCCGGCCAGCAACATCTCCCAAAGCTAAAACATTTTCAGACGCTGTTTCAGATTTTTTGACAGCCTCATTGGTTATTATTTTTGCCTGATCTGTTTGTTTTGAGAGTTCATTGACAGTCAGGCTCATCTCTTCAGTGGTTGATGCCATTGTACTCATATTAACAGACGCCTGCTCACTGGAACTGGCAACAGATTCCATTGCATGATTCATCTTTTCGGAACCTTTTTTCATGTGTCTGGATTTTTCAGCAGTAGCTTCTGTTCTTTGAATCATAAGATTTGATATTTCTGTTAATTCTGTGGATGCACCTGATAGTGTTTCAATATTGTCTCTAATTTCAGAAAGCATATGTGTTTGATTTTCTGCCATATCATTCAGCGCTTTGCTCATATCACCAATTTCATCTTTTTGAACAATTGAAAGGCGAGCGGTGACATCACCACTGGCAAATGTTTTTGAAAAATTTAAGACTTGCTCGATTGGGGTTAAAATAAATTTTGCCAGAACTAAATAACTGATTCCGCTCCACACGGCCAACATAAAAAGGACAAGGAAAAAAATTGTATAATTGAGCGACATAATTTGCTGATCACACATCTGTTTATCAAAGGTGTAGACCATCACTCCAATTTGTTTTGAGCGATAATCTGTTACCGGAAAATATCCCAGAACATATTGACCTGATTGGATCAGAAAAAGTTGATTTTTTCCTTTTTCAAGAGCATCAAGCTGGATATGAGATTTTCCGACTTGCTCGCCTGTTCCATAAACAGAAACAAACTGATTATTCAGCACAGGAAATTTTGTTGCGTCCGCCATAAGCGTGGTGATCGATAACAGATCAATATTCATATATAAAAAAAGACTTTCAGGCTGATCAATTTTTTCTGCAATCGCATTATCCATAACAGGCTTAAAATCCATCAAAAGTTCAACAGAACCTAATATCTTTCCAGCATGATTTTTCACCGCTGTCACGCCACGAATAACAAAACCACCGCGCCCCAATTCAATACCGCTTTTTGATTGACCGGTCTGGTTGACATCCAGAACGGTTTGGCGGAATCCAGAAATATCATCCGATATATCTTTCCACTGACCGTTCACTTTTTTCTGTTTTTTGCGCCATATACGCAATAAACTTCGACCATTTGGTAAATGAAAATGCAATTTCAACTTATCGGCATTTTCAAGGTTTTCAAAGCCTGACACATGGTGTTTTAAGGCTTCTCGAAGCAATACTCGCGCTTCTTGCGCTTTTGGGTTGTCAGGGGCATCGATATTGCCTGAATGGGCCATCTCAAAAGCTTGAACAACAACCGGAAGACGAGAAAAAATCGCTGCTTTTTGTAATTGCATTTTTCCTGCAAATTCAATGGCTGAATGAATTTGATTCATTTTATCCTGAACAATGTTATTAAAATTATTCTTTTTTAATGTTGAAAGTCGGGCATTGATAAATAAAAAACCGACCAGACTTAGAATTAACACTGATACAATCATAGGAACAAAAATTTTTAGACGAAGATTCATGAAAACTCCTTTTTTAAAGTAGTTGGCATCGGTCGTATCCAAAAAAAATTGGTATAAAAATTTTTTTATACCCCAAACTTTTGGATATCAAAGTTGTCATCCTGCTTTAATTAATTAATAATTTTGCTGTTTATATTAACGTACATAACATTACAATTTTATATGAGAAATGAAATTTTGTCACGTAATTTTTGTTATTTATAATAAACGGGGGCAAAAAGTCGGGCATTTTAGTCTTTTTGAAAATTTGCCTTACATTTTTTTTCGATCCTTAATGCGATGAATACTGGTGTCCCAGAGCTTTAGATTTGGGACACCAGATGTTCGAAATTAAATGGGGAATTTATTGTTGTACAAAAATTTATGCTATTTCAGGGCCTGTATTTCTTCATATGTCTCCATTAACAACTCAAGCCAATCTTTTTTTTGAGCCTGTCTTGTCAATATCTCATATGGCGTCTTTCCTTTTCTTTTTCCTGCATTATGCTCAAATCCTTCAATCAAGGAAATAAAGCACCCGCTCCCAATACCATTTACCTCATTATCAAACGCATTCATGGGCAGGGGCGGGCTTTCAATATCCTCCCTTTCAATGGTTTTTTGCCGTGTAATCGTCGAAGAAATTTGCGCTTCAGGATTAAACCGCAATGCAAGATTGGATTGATACACTTTTACCCAATACCCTTTGTATGGATCTAAATAAGATGTTTGTCTGTATTTTCCGGCCTCCCAAAGCCACAGAGACGGGTCAATCCATTGAACCGTTGAGGTCTTCATCTCAGATATAAAATAAGCCCTGTTTTGTGTAAGAATGTTTCCATTTGGGTCAAGAGAATTACCTTTTTTATCGTAGGATATGATTTGAACTTTTTCCCAGGTATAGCTCGCCCGGTTTGGGCAGGCAATCATGTTCCATCCATCTTTTCCATAGGTCAATTGAATTTCAACCGGATAGCGCGTCGTCACCGGAACACCTGTGAAAGACATGGGTATGTCCAGGCGTGACAACACCCAGAAGGACATTCCTGGCGCTGTCCATAAATCAGGAGCATACTCGACATAATAGCCATAGGATGTCGCATATTTTCCGATTCGAATGTTCGACGGGTTATATCCATTGCGCAATTGGGCGCCAAATGTTTTACCGGCAAGGGGGGTTGGAAACCATTGGACCAATGAAACCATTTTATAATCCAAAGCAGATTCACCTTTTTTGACGCTCAATCGGGTATCTTTTTCCACTTTTCCAATAATGAAAAAATTTTCATCAGACCATGAAATAGTTGTATCCGTGGCATCCTGGTAGCCAAACATCCACGCATATTGATATCCAGAAATCAGATCAGTCAATATGTGTGCTGTTAAAGGCGTACTGTCAGACTGATAGCAAAACATGGATTTAAACTCAGAACAGGCATAGGGTTGATCCACCACACGAATTTTCCAATAGGTTCGATAATGCGCATCATTATCAGCATCATTGAAAGTCCCACCAATCAATAGTACCGTTGAATCTGGAATGATTTCTCCATTTTCAGGTTGTATGGCATAGGGTTTATCGGGTAATTGGTTTTCCGTGAACAGGGCTGCAACTAAAGTATTTTTTGAAATGTAAAGGGTTTGTTCGGCGGCATCACCTGTCACATCTTTGGCCCACTCTGTAAAATGATAGCCAGGCATGGCATAAGCTTCGATCGTCGCTGTTTCACCCTCTCCAAAAACATAAGAACATTGCGTATTGCATATGTTTGCATTCACATAAATCATACCACTATTTTCCGGCATGATAACGACAGTCACGGTATATTCAGTGGCAACGGTCAAGGCAAATGCTTGCAATGCTGTCATCCCCCGTGCATCTGAAACATTGATTTCAATGTGAGCAGTTCCCGTTTCCAGGCCTGAGGGTAAACACACAATGGTCAAAGGAACAGACATGTTTGTTCCAGATGAAATGACCATCTGGTTGGTTCCACCATTAATTGCAATATCCTGAGATCTGATAATGGTTTCATTCTTACTGTTGATGGTTACTGTGAGGGCATCGCCATCTGGATCAATCAGGTTGAATGACACTGTCAGAGAATTTTTGTCATAGATCGTTTTATCTGCGATGGGGGGAATCTCCGGTGGATGATTCTCTTCTGATGGTTGATTGCTGACCATAAGTTGTGTCCCACCATATCCCACCGCAAAAATTTGATCATCAATCCCCCACACACCATACAACGTATTGAATGTCATCTTTTCCAGTTCATTCCAGCCAGAATTGTCAAACAGAAGAATACCAGCATCGCCAACAGTGACCATTCTGTCATCCCACCCCCAAATATCATATTGGGTCATTCCAAAATTTTCTGTTTCGATCCAGCTTCCCTGGTAATAGCGAAAGAAGTTTCCCTCATCACAGGTGATATAAAAATCATGGGGTGCTGTACCCCATATACTAAAAATGCTTTTACCGCTGTTGGTGTCTGGTGCCTCTATCGAAATCCATTGAACCCCATCGTATTGTTCCATCTGATTCTGCTCACCGACGACAAAAACCTGATCTGACGCAGTTCCCCAAACACTATACAGGGTAACCGGCTGATTTTGAAGAGGATGTATCATTTGATGCCATGTTGTGCCGGTATAACAAAGAATGGTTCCATTTTCACCCACAGCAAAGAAGGTATTGTCAATGCCCCAAACATCTTTCAAAAAAGCATCCGTGCCGGTATCATGTGTGTAGAACGTATTATTTTCATAGGATAATACAACCCCATCAGCACCCACAGCATAAACAGTCGTTTCATTGCCATATACCCCATAAAATGCGTGCCATTCTGTCAATGTAAGCGATTGCCAACTGCCATTGGAATACTGTTTGAATTGATTGTATTCGCCCACAGCATAGATATCGTTGGCATTTCGTCCCCAAATGGCCTTGAGATCATTGGTCTGGCCTTTTGTCATGGATGTCCATGATGGTTCCGGAAGTGTCAACTGAACCGCCGTGCCAAGTAAGCCAACAGCAACGACCTGATCATTCCATCCGGAAATACCCGTCAGCCAGTGCTGAAAAGGGGAATTCTGTTGTTCCCAGTTTTCACCGGTTTTGAGTAGAATTGTAGCACCATTATTATCTCCACCCACAGCATACATTGTGGTTTCATCCTTACCCCAAAGACTGCGAATGCTGATCTGATCTCCCCCAATATCTCCCTGATACATAATGCTCCATTTTAAACCATCATAATGCAGAATACAATGACCATCTCCGGCAGCATATACGTTGTCAGGCCCTGTTCCCCAAACACAGTAAAGGGGAGGACATTCTGGAACAATCATGGATGAAACGCTGAAACCATCCCAATAATAAATAACGCCAGAAGAACTGTAACCGCCAACGAAAAATACTTGCGTTTTTGACACCCCCCAGACATCATAAAATTCAGAGTCGTTTTCAATTCCTTCATGAATGGGATGCCAAAGATTGTTTTGATGGGTAAAAATCAATAATTTTTCACCCGCAGCAAACAGGTTATCTGCATCTGTTCCCCAAATGGCATTGAGTCGCTGAGTCGTAAAACGGGATATTCTGGACCAGTTGATACCATTATAAAATAAAAATGATCCATTATTGCCTACAGCATAAACCTGATTTGAATCAATGACAAAGATACCCTTTAAATTTTCAGTGGTCAGTGATTTCTGAATGATCCAGTCTGAAGCGTTGCGATGCATGATCAATCCCTGATCGCCTACAGCAATCATTAAATTATTTGAAATAGCAGCGATATCCGATAATGAATT
>PEAL01000253.1 GCA_002753725.1 Deltaproteobacteria bacterium | reverse complement strand
CCATGCAAATGTGGTTTGAACCAATATCATGAAATCACTGTTTAATTTTTCATTAATACTCAATTATTATATAGCGGGCCTTCTGTTGCTTATCGCAGGCCTGTTAAAATTAAAGGATCAAAATATCAGCGAAATCATGCAAATCCTTTTTGATCGTGGTATTATTTCGCTTCAATTACTTCCTGTTATCATGAAAGCATTGCCAATCATTGAAATAAGTATTGGCATACTTGCTTTATCAGGTTGGCGCTCAAACGTTTTTGTTTTTATTCTTTCGAGCATTTATATTGTTTTTTCGGGAGTTATTATCTACGTTTCTGATGGATATTTTATGCAACCCATTGATTGTGGATGTTTTGGCGAAAATAACCATGATTTTCCTGTTTATTTTTTGCTCCTGAGAAACATGACGATAGCAATTTTGTTAATTTGTTATTATTATAAAATAAATAAAAATAGATAGTTAGGGATTAAGTTTCCCTTTTTTTCTTACCCCGTTTTTATGGAGGATAATTGAATAATGGCTGGATCTTCATTAAAATTTAAATTTGTTATTGTTATGATTTTTGTAATCATTGGAAATATGTTACTGGCTTTCAGCGGTATCCTGGCAGCAAAGTCCATTCGCAAGAAAGTAGATGAGATTAAGACGCATACTTTTTCTCGTGCCTTATGTGTTGAAAAAATTTCATCCCTGGGCAATGCAATGATTGCTAATATTAAAGCAAGTGCCGCAGAATCCACAGAGACTGGAATAGAAAAAGCTGAAATACAAAAAGATGACATGCTAAAAATGATCAAAAAAATATGCGTTTCACAAGATGAAAAAAGAAAAAAACCGTTTGACCAATTGCATACAACTATCGAAGCTGTCATGGAATCTGGGAAAAATATGGTTTCAGTGGTCATTGATCAGGATTTTGGTGAAATAGCAAATGCAAATAAAGCATTCACTGCCGATATTGAATCCTGCAAAAAAGAACTTCAATCACTGACAGCCTCTGCACGATCAGATGTAGAAAGTTCTCTTGAGGAAATGGGAGCAACAACGCATAAAAATATGATTGCAGGACTCATTATTACATGTATCATTTTGTTCTTTTCTATAATTATATATTTTTCGATTAACCGGTGGGTCATCATACCCATTGAAAGAATTGCCAGTCAGTTGAATGAGGCGGCAAATGAAGTTGATCATGGTTCCAGCCAAATTGAACAATCCAGTCTGATGCTGGCTGAAAGCTCTTCGGAACAGGTATCCACCCTGTCAGAAATTTCCAGCTCATTAAAACAAATGACTGATCAAAGTCTTCGAACCTCTGCGCTTACAGATGGTGCAGAACAGCTGATGAACGAAAATATTCGTGAATCAGCCAAATCTCTGAATGCACTTATTGATCTGACCAAAGGAATGGTAAGGATCGAATCTGATAGTGACCAAATAACTCAGGTAATTAAAATTATTGATGAAATTGCATTCCAGACGAATCTGTTGGCCTTAAATGCAGCGGTAGAAGCTGCGCGTGCAGGGGAAGCCGGAGCCGGTTTTGCAGTGGTCGCAGATGAAGTCAGAAACCTGGCCATGCGTTCAACGGATTCAGCCAGAAATACACAAACATTGCTGGATAGAACCGTGGATCGAGTTGTCAAAGCAGCAAATGCCATTAAGCAGATTAATTCAGATTTTGAAAATATCATTGAATCTGCCACCAGTATGGGGGAAAAAACGTTTGATATTACCGAAGCAACGAAAGAGTTAGCAGAAAGTATCAAGCAGATCAGCTGCGCCTCTGTTGAAATGGAGAAGATGACACAGACAGTATCCACACATGCTGAAGAGTCTTCAGCCGCATCAACAGAATTATCGGGACAGGCCAGCTATCTCAGGCAATTGATTGTACAACTTGAAGGAATTATTCATGGTACAACAATGGTAGATGATACAATTTAACTTAGGAAGGAATACTCGATAGCCGAGGGTAAACCTATTTCCGAGGACGATACTTACCCATTAAACCTGTTGATACGAAGATTCAGAAACTTTTTCTGGACGCTTCAATCTATAAATGATACGATTTATCTATATTTTCGAAAAACGATTTGATCAAAATGCTAAACAGGATGTTGGTTGAAATGATAAAAAAATATCAAACGATTATCAATGAAACCAAAGGGTTTATGTCACCAGAGGAAGGTCAAGGGCTGTACGATTTTGCTCAAAAAGCATCGCAGCGAGGACCTGGGCTGGAAATTGGCAGTTATTGCGGAAAGTCAACCCTATTTCTTGGGGCAGGCTTTCAAAAAAACAATGAAATTCTTTTTACCATTGATCATCACCGAGGATCTGAAGAACAGCAGCCTGGCGAAGAATATTTTGACCCAGACCTGTTTGATGATCGAATCAACAAAATTGATACGCTCAGATTTCTCAGAACAACATTGGAAAATGCGTCGCTTGAAGATACTGTTATCCCCATTGTCAGCCGCTCGGAAGTCGTTGCCAAATCGTGGCGCACACCGCTGACTCTTTTATTCATTGATGGCAGTCACACCTTTGATTCTGCAGAAACGGATTACCTGTGCTGGACACCGCAGTTAATTGAAAATGGATATCTATTAATTCATGATATTTTTCCAGACCCTTCGCAAGGCGGGCAGGCTCCCTTTCATATTTATCAAAAAGCATTGAACTCAGGTTTGTTTCAAGAAGTGGCTATGATTCAAACGCTGGGTATATTAAAAAGAAGATAACATCATGCCCCAACCCATTATTTCTATCGTTATTGTAAATTATAACACCGCTCATATGATCGGTCCATGTTTAAAGTCCATTGAGGTCGATCTGTTATATCCAGTAGAAACATTCGTTATTGATAATGCATCAAAAGACGATAGCGTATCACTGATTAAAGAAAATTTTTCATGGGTTCATTTAATTGAAAGCAACCAAAATCTGGGCTTTGGAAAAGCCAATAATCTGGCAATTCCCAGGTGTCAGGGTCGGTATATTTATTTTCTAAACCCGGACACTCAAGTTAAACCTGGCAGTTTTCAAAAAATGGTTCAATTTATGGATCAACATGTCACTGTAGGACTTGCTGGAACACGAATCGTGTATCCTAATGGACAAGAACAGAATTCTGTCAAATATTACTATCCGCGACATCGCTATGGAAAAAAAATTTTTGATCCCCTAAAAGGTGATATCGCCTGGGTCATTGGAGCAAGCATGATTGCCCGGAAAGATGTGATCCAGTCCATTGGCGGATTTGATGAACGCTATTTCCTGTATTCTGAAGATATTGATTTATGCCTGCATGTTCGTCAAGATGGATGGGAGATTGGTTATATCCCGGATGCTGAAATCATTCACTGGGAAAGGCAAAGCGAAACCCAAAGTCCGCCAGCAGATGTCTGGCGAAGACTGCTGACAGCAGATCGACAATTCTGTGAAAAACATTTTTCAACAACAGCCTTTCAGGTAATCAAATGGAGCAATATTTTTCAGGCAATTTGGCGTATTGCAATCTTGACATTATTTAATCCTTTTGCTTTGAACAAGAAAAACGTTCAAGATAAATTAGATCGATATCGATTGTTATTAGAAACGTTTAGATCATAAATATCATCACAAAAATTGATCATATATATATTGATAGAAAATCTATCTATCATTTAAAAAAAAATATAAATTAATTGCGTCACAAACCGACGAAAAAAAGGATTTTGGGGTATGGTCATCGAAGAAGCCAGACAAGTCATAAAAATCGAAGCTGAAGGTTTGCTCAGCCTTGTGGATCGTATCGGGCAATCATTTGCTGACATGGTGGAGTGTGTCAGTCATTGCACCGGACGACTGGTTATTGGCGGGATTGGCAAATCCGGTTTGGTAGGTCAAAAAATTGTGGCCACACTGAACAGCACGGGGACACATTCGATGTTTTTGCATCCGGTTGAAGCCATGCACGGTGATCTGGGGATGCTGGATAAAAACGATGTTTTTCTGGCTATTTCTTACAGTGGTGAAACCAGAGAACTGAATATCCTGCTGCCTATTGTTCGAGAAATGGGTTGCCCAATTATTGCTTTCACCGGTGGCATGGAATCAACCCTTGCCCGATTAAGTGATATGGTCATTGATATTGGAATTCCCAAAGAAGCCTGTCCTATGGGATTAGCACCAACAACCAGCACAACAGCAACATTGGCAATGGGTGATGCGCTTGCTGTTGCACTAATCAATAAAAGACAGTTTAAATCATCAGATTTCAAAAAATTTCACCCGGGTGGAAATTTAGGGCAACGACTTTCGATGAAAATCAAAGATTTGATGTTAACTGATGATAACGTTCCTTTTGTTGATTCATCCGTCAATATGCAAACGGTACTGACTGAAATGAATCGGAAATCATTAGGAGCAGTTCTTGTTGTTGAGAAAGATCAAAAGCTCATCGGCATCATTACTGATGGTGATATCCGTCGCATAATTGCAGACCATGAAAACTTCATGGCTTTACCCATCCACTCTGTCATGATTCACCATCCGAGGACACTTCATCCAGAGCAGTCTGCTGTTATCGCCTTGAACTTAATGGAAAAACATCAAATCACTATTCTTCCCATTGTGGATGAAACCTTAAAAATTCAGGGCATTCTTCACCTTCATGATATTCTGGGCAAGGGAGAGTTTGCATTTACAGCACATTAAACAGTGATGTATTTTTTAGGAAAAACATGGCATGCAACACTAAATATTTCAATACAGCCGGGCCTGTAAATCAAGATGATTATAATGATTATGATTGCTTATATATAAATGTAGACTCTGCACAGGCTGAACGTGAAAATATTTCTCGTGCCACATATGATCCTTGAAGAGATCGCTATTCGTGCAAGAATTTATTTTAAAGTATACCGATTTACTTAATCCTGGAAAAAATTTCATGACACAACCCATCATTCAGGTCAATCAGTTAACAGCCATGTATGGTGATACTGTTATTTTAAAAAATATTTGTTTCTCAGTGAATCGCGGTGAAATATTTATTATTCTTGGTGGGTCAGGTTGTGGAAAAAGTACGCTTCTGAAACACTTGATTGGATTATATTCACCGGCCAGCGGAGAAATACGCATTCATGGTGATGATCTGGTTCAGGCGAAAGGTATTGCCCGCAAAGCATTGATTAAATCTTTCGGGGTTATGTATCAAACGGGTGCATTATTTGGTTCAATGACTTTACTGGAAAATGTCTGTTTACCCTTGGAAGAATTTACGCAAATTCCTCGAGAGGGGATACAACAAATCGGACGCATGAAACTCAACCTTGTGGGGCTATCGGGTTATGAACAGTATCGTCCTTCAGAAATCAGCGGGGGGATGCAAAAAAGAGCGGCTATTGCACGTGCCATGGCGCTGGATCCGGATATTCTATTTTTGGATGAACCCTCAGCAGGTCTTGATCCTATTACATCTGCCGAATTAGATCATCTGATCGTTCGATTATCCAATGATTTAAACATGACGTTTGTGATTGTCACCCACGAACTCGCAAGCATTGAAACCATTTCAGACAGGGTAATTATGCTCGACAAACGAAAAAAAGGGATTGTGGCAGAAGGCCATCCTTCGGAATTAAAGAAACAAAGCGATATTCCCTGGGTGCGTCAATTTTTTAACCGTGAAATACATGAGATATCCACATGAACGCACCCAATTATTTCAAACTGGGCATTTTTGTCATTGTTGGCACATGCATTTTAACTGTTTTGATTATTATTTTTGGTGCTGGCAAACTGTTTCAAAAGCGTGTGATGATTGAAACTTATTTCGAAGAATCGGTTCAAGGCCTTGAAATCGGTTCCCCGATAAAATTCAGAGGTGTCCATATTGGAAAAGTAGAATCAATCAAAATGGCTGCCAATGTCTACAAAACGGAAACCCGATTGATCATGGTTCGTTCAAGTTTGCTTGCGGAAAAATTTCCACGTTCCATCGAAGAATTTTTAGAGGCTGAATTGATTAATGAAATCAATAAAGGACTTCGCATTCGACTGTCATTTCAAGGGATCACCGGAACTGCTTACTTAGAAATGGATTATCTTGATCCTCTTCAAAATCCAGTTCTTCAAATCAACTGGCTGCCCAAAGATCCCTATTTTCCTTCTGCATCCAGCGTGATCACCCGATTAAGTGATGCTGTTTCTAACATTATGAGGCGGCTACAGGATATCAATATTGTCGGAATAACCCAACAGTTTGAAAATACATTGAATTCCATGCACCAGATCCTTGAAACCTCACAATTTAAAAATGCTACTCATGAGGCGACACTCTTGCTGTCAGAAATCCGTCAGACCAATCAGACGTTACAAACATTGTTAAAAAATGAATCTTTCGGCCTGATTCTTGAAGATGTCCAAAAAATGATGGCATCCGCCAGTCGCATTGCTGAAAATTCTGAAAAACCAGTTCAACAGCTTTTGACAAATCTGAGTCATACCGCTAAAAAAATCAAGCAAACATCTGAAAAGCTCAGCTCTTTTTCAAAAGATCTACCGGAATCATCCATTCAGTTTAAAAGAATGCTCAGACGATTGGATTCCTTGCTGTTTCTTCAACAGGATGATATTGAAAAAACCGTTGATAATATTCGGCGGATTACTGAAAATTTAAAAGAACTGACAGAAAATGCTAAAAAATATCCATCACAATTTTTATTTGGCGCTCCACCCACCCCATCACTTCCTGGACGATAGGCGCGGAGGACCGAAATGATTGAATTTAAAAAAGTTCATAGTCATATGATGATATCAGGCATAAAATGGATCAGTTTAATCGTAACGATCATGCTTATCCCTTCATGTTTGAACATACAAAGTATTTACCCTGAAAAAAAATATTATTTATTAGAGACGTTACATCCGCCAGTGCCAGGAAAAGTAACCCCTCGTGATGTATTGAGAATTGCCAAATTTCGCATGTCCCCGGCATATACTGGAAAAGGTTTTATTTACAAAAAAAGTGAAATCTCCTATGATACGGACTTTTACAACGAATTTTTGGTTTCTCCTGATATTATGCTTGCTGAAATTGTTCGAAAATGGTTTGATTTGAGCCACTTATTTTTACGGGTGACCTCTTCCCCCGGTCATTTTAAAGAAAAATATATTTTGGAAGGTGCTGTCTCAGCAATGCATGGCGATTATTCTGACCCCAAAAGCCCAATGGCTGTGTTAGACATGCAATTTTTTCTCATTGAAGATAACGGCCTTTCATATGCCTTAATTCTTCAAAAAAGCTATAGAAAGCAGATCGTCATTAATAAACATAGAACATTTTCTCTGTTAAAAGGGTGGAATCAATCCCTTACAGAAATGCTGGCTGATTTTCAATCTGAAATATCTAAAAAGATTGTTCAATAAAATATTAATATAATAAAAGAAAGACAGTATGCTCGTTGAAACACGCACCATAAGTCCGGTTCAATATCATCCGGTTCAGGTGAATCCAACACGCTCAAAGGGACGTTTTGGAAATTTTCATAAAAAAAGACAGCTTCAACGAATAAAAAAACAGACGTCATCTTACGATTTTGATGCCTTTGATTCGTTTGAAAAAGAAGAACCCATGTATGATGGGCATTGTCGGACCATTCTTTTTCATTTGAGTCATATCGGCAGTATTGTTGACCTGTATGTTTAATGACTCTCGAGAACGATAGTTAAGAACGGTTTAAGGAGGTTTAAAAATGAAAACGCATTCTTACACGTATGAAATGAGAAGTGACCGTTCCGGTGGATC